>JADGEF010000016.1:22085-39712 GCA_016744515.1 Marinifilaceae bacterium
CCTATTGGCTCCATTCTAATTGCAGTAAGTACTCTAGATTTACAATCAATCGCTTCAAGTGCAGAATTTAAGGCTAAACTATTAATTACTGTAGCCAGCATCCCCATTGAATCGCCTTTAACACGATCAAAACCTTTAGATGTACCACTCAATCCACGGAAAATATTTCCGCCACCAATCACAATACCAACTTGCACCCCTTGAGCTACAATTTCTTTTATCTGTTCAACATAATCATTCAATCTCTGAGAATCGATACCATATTGTTGTTCTCCCATTAGCGACTCTCCGCTAAGTTTCAGTAAAACTCGGTTATATTTCATTTTTGTAGATATTAGATTTGAGATGTGAGAACAGAGATGATTAACAGCTTTAAAAAAAACTAATCTACAAAATAAAATTTGGATATCAGTCTCATATCCGATATCTAAAATCTCACATCTAGAAAAATACGTCAAAAAAAAAGAGTCCCTAAAAGGAACTCTTTTTATATGTAATGGTAATTGTATTAAGCATTCAAAGTGAAACGCATCATAGCGGTTGCAGTTAAATCTTTATCTGCAGATGCTAAGTATTGCTTAACGCTCATCTTATTATCTTTTACAAAATCTTGGTTTAATAAAGTAGCCTCTTTGAAGAATTTACCTAAGCGACCTTGAGCAATTTTGTCAAGCATAGCTTCTGGCTTGCCTTCAAGGCGAGCTTTTTCTTTACCAATTTCCAATTCCTTTGCAACAACATCTTCTGCAACACCATCTTTATCGACAGCAATTGGTGCCATAGCTGCTGCTTGCATAGCAACATCACGCCCCATTTGTGCATCAAGATCCTTGTTGAAACCAATTAGCGTAGCTAATTTGTTACCAGCGTGGATATATGCAACTGCAGCTTCCGCTTCAATTTTACCGAAATAACTTAAATCGATCTTTTCACCGATTATACCAGTTTGTTCAGTAACATGCTCTTCAATTTTTCTTCCTTCAAGATCTAAAGCTTTCAAAGCTTCAAGATCAGCAGGATTATTTGCGATAGCTATGTCAAGTATTTTACCTGCAAATGCTACAAAGTTTTCGTTCTTAGCAACGAAGTCTGTTTCACAATTCAAGGTAATCATTGCACCTAGTTTTCCGTTTCCAGAAACTTTTGCCAATACAACACCTTCAGTAGCTTCTCTGTCGGCACGTTTGCTAGCAATAGCCATTCCTTTTTTACGGATTATCTCAACAGCTTTGTCAAAGTCACCTTCGGCCTCAACAAGAGCATTTTTACAATCCATCATTCCTGCACCCATTGCTTTACGCAATTTGGCTACATCTGCTGCTTTAATAGACATCTTAATAGAAATTTATCAGTTAATATATTACTCTTTCTCACCTTTTACTTCTTCAGTAGCAGGTGCTTCAGGAGCAACTTCTGTCTTAGGAGCTTCTACCTTAGTTTCTGTAGCCTTTGGAGCTTCAGGAGCAACTTCTACCTTAGTTGCTTTAGCTTTTGGAGTTTCTACCTTAGGTGCTGCAGCCTTTGGAGCTTCAGCTTTAGAAGCTTTTTTAGCTTTAGCTGTTTTCTTATCAGCAACTTCTTTCTCTTTTTCATGCTTCCTTTCTGATAAACCTTCCTGAATTGCTCCAGTTACTTTATCAAGGATAATAGATACAGAGTTAGAAGCATCGTCATTAGCTGGAATAACAAATTCCACACCTTCTGGGCTTGAATTTGTATCTACCATAGCAAATACAGGAATCCCCAAACGGTTAGCTTCTTTAACAGCGATGTATTCTTTCATTACGTCAACTACAAACAAAGCTGCTGGCAATCTGGTCAGATCAGCAATGCTACCTAAGTTTTTCTCTAACTTAGCTCTCTGACGAGATACTTGTAGTCTTTCTCTTTTAGAAAGGTGGTTCAATGTACCATCAGCTTCCATTTTGTCAATAGTTGACATTTTTTTCACTGCCTTTCTGATAGTAGGGAAGTTAGTCAGCATACCACCTGGCCAACGCTCAGTTACATATGGCATGTTTACGTTGCTTACTTTCTCAGAAACAATACCTTTAGCTTGTTTCTTAGTAGCAACGAATAAGATTTTTCTACCCGATTTTGCAATTTGTTTCAATGCTGCAGCAGCATCATCTACTTTTACGGCGGTTTTGTGCAAGTCGATAACGTGAATACCGTTACGCTCCATAAAAATATACGGAGCCATTTTTGGATTCCACTTTCTGGTCAAGTGACCAAAGTGACAACCTGCTTCTAATAATTCTTCAAATGTAGTATTAGACATTTTGCTTTTTTTAAAATTGTTTACATTCATCTTAATGGCAATTGTTAAGTAGTCTTCATAAAGATTTGAGAAATGAGATATGAGGGGATTCAATTTATTAAATCAAATCAGCATTCATAATTAGTCTCACATCTTTCATCTAATATCTCATTTCTAAAAAGGAGAGTCTTAACAATTTTGATACTAAACCTGCCACAAAAATTTTAACGCTTGCTAAATTGAAATTTCTTACGAGCTTTTGGTTGACCTGGTTTCTTACGTTCAACCTCACGAGGGTCACGTGTCATGAATCCAGCTGTTCTCAAAGCTGCTTTAGATTCAGCGTCGATTTTAACTAGAGCTCTAGCGATAGCCAAACGAAGTGCGCCAGCCTGACCTGTTACTCCACCTCCATCAAGGTTAACGTTGATATCATACTTATCAGCAACCTCTAAAAGGTTTAGTGGCTGTAGTACAACATACTGAAGAGTCCCGGTAGTAAAGTACTCTTTAAGCTCTTTTTTATTGATGGTAATCTGACCTTTACCTTCGCTAACATAGATACGAGCAACTGCCGATTTTCTACGTCCAATAGCATTAATAACTTCCATACCTATTATTTAATAGTGTTTAAATCCAATTTCTTAGGCTGCTGAGCTTCATGCTTGTGCTCTGAACCTGCATATACGTTAAGGTTTCTATAAAGCTGACTACCTAAACGATTTTTAGGAAGCATACCTTTTATAGCCATCTCAACAACTCTCTCAGGGTGCTTTTCAAGAACGATCTCTGGGTTTGCAAAACGCTGTCCCCCTGGGTATCCAGTGTAACGTACGTACTGCTTATCAGTCATTTTCTTACCTGTCAAACGGATTTTCTCAGCATTGATAATAATCACGTTATCTCCACAATCAACATGAGGAGTGTAGCTTGGCTTTAATTTACCTCTTAGTATCAAGGCAACTTTTGAAGCAAGACGTCCCAATACTTCGTTCTCTGCATCAATAACAAACCACTCTTTAACAACGGTTGCTTTATTGGCAGAAACTGTTTTGTAACTTAATGTATCCACTTTATAAAATTTTAATAATTTATACTTCAATACAATTATTCAATTTGACCTGCTAAAATTTCTGTTTCCAATAAATACACCAATTCTTTAAACAATCTGTTTATGAACAACTTAAACCCTGTGTGGATAATCGGGGCAATATTGGATTTCTAAGTTATTCTAACAAATCAAATTCGTGTACCTTAGATAAATTGATTAAAATACTTGCTAAGGGTAGTAAAATCAGTCTATTAAGATGAAAAAACAGGACTATTAATAGCCATATCGCATAAATGCTTTGCAAAAGTATAAAATTTATTCGGGATAGAAACTTTATTTTTCTAATTATTTTATCCTTACAGTGTTGGACAATTGAATTATTAGTAAAATATAGCTATTGAAGGACTATAAAAGCTGATAAATACTTAGATAGCATAGACTAGTTCCATTTTAATTTTTTGATGAAAAACTCAGCATTTATTTTAACAAACACTGAAGTTGCGTAGGATAGATCTCCTGTAGAATTTGAATCAAAATAGGCATCCACCTGTCCACCAATTAAAATTCCCTTTGCTATTGATTTATGAATTCTGTATTTGGCGGTAAATAAATTTCTTTTTTCTCTAACATAGCTATTATCGAAAACTGACATAGACTGAAATAAAGCTGATCCTCTGGCTGAATTAAATTTATCACCTGACCAATACCCAATTTTAAGACTAGAGTGTTCAGTTTTCACACCAGCTCTTAAATGAATAGCATTCCCTTTGCTAGAACCAAACTCGTTAGTGAAAGAATCATCATTAAAATCGAACACTAAAGCTTCAAGCTCATAATACTTAAGGAAATAACCTGATAATTCTTTTTTTAGAGAGATTCCTGTAACAATATTCCTAACCGTTTGCTTGTCTTCATCAGAGGAATCAATCTCTCCTCCACGATGAACAAATAGCACCTGCAAAGGAATCGACAATGCATATTTCGAATCTAAAGAATTCAAGCTCAAATCAGCACATAAACCAAATGTAAAGAATTCTTTTAATGGATCATCTTGAAAAATAAAATGCTCCCAATTAATCCAAGCATCTGCTCTTAAAAATTTAGAGTTGTAAAGTGCTTGAATACCATTTTCCCCTTTACCTGTGAAAAATCTTTCTGGATCAAATATGGCTTCATGTAAATGATGATTATCTTCTTGATTTAAGCTTCCTAATATTAATGACAGTTTTTTATTTGCTTGATAATGCAATGAAAATACAGGTTCGCTTTCTGAAAAATATGAAAGTCCTGAGTATTTTTGTAAGCGAACACCAGCTTCTATACGAAAATTTGATGTTGGATAATAGACAATTTTGGGTGTAGCCACATAGCCAAAATAGGTTGCTCCTTTAACAAGCTCCCCATCATATTCATTATTTTTAGCAAAATTCAAATTCTCAAATCTAAAATAAAGATTCTCCTTTGCCTCTGGTTTAAAACTGCTGTAATGAGAATAAAAAGGATTGAATTGTTGCGCATGCAAAGACAATACCTGCCCAACGATTATTAATAGTGTGGTAAATAAAAATCTCTTTAAAAACATAGTTGTAGTCGCTTATGAAGCAAACAATGTATGAAAAAGATCTTCGTGCATTAACGAAACTTTTACATTCAGTTAACAACTAAAAACACACAATTCTCAATTATCTCACAACATCCTCATACATAACGAATCATAAAATACACAACAACAACTATTCAATAATTAATTATTCATTATGACTACTAGGCACTGTACTACAACAATTTAACGTACAGTTATATCTCTTTTACATCATGTGAAACAAAAAATCCCCACCAACAGGAAGGGATTCATTCTAAATTATTTTGAATTTATTATTGTGCCAAAGCATTAGCTCCAGACACAATTTCAAGAATTTCGTTTGTAATAGCAGCCTGTCGTGCCTGATTATAATGCAGCTTCATCTCTTGAATTAGATCACTAGCATTATCAGTTGCCTTATGCATCGATGTCATTCTGGCTCCGTGCTCTGAAGCAATAGAATCTAGAATAGCACCAAAAAATTGAGTTTTCAACGATTTAGGTATCAGTTCACTAACTATGACTTCTTTACCTGGTTCAAAAATATAGTCTGCTTGAGTCGTTGAGTCATCGTCTACACCGGTAACAATTGGTAAAAACTGTTCATTCGTTAAGATCTGAACGCCAGCATTTTTAAACCGATTGTATACCAATTCAACTCTATCATATTTACCAGCAACATACTCTTCCATTATAGAACTAGCAATAGAGGATGTATTTTCAAAGTTCATATCATCAAAAAGCTCATTATGGTGGCCAATTACTTGATGAACTTTAGATATATCCTTAAAGCCTTGTTTACCAATTGCTAATACCTTAAAGTTACCCTCAGATTTTTGCTTAGAGTAAACACTTCTAGAGAGCTCGTTTACACGCTTAAGAACATTTGAATTAAAAGCACCGCACAAACCTTTATTCGAAGTTATGGCAACTAACAAAACCTTGTCAGCCTTGCGTTCACTACCATAAACATTATCCTCAGAATCACTTAAGCTTTCAGATAAATTCCCAAGAATTTCTTGCAACTTATCGGCATAGGGACGAATTTGCACAATAGCATCCTGAGCTTTCTTCAGCTTAGCTGCCGAAACCATTTTCATAGCAGCAGTAACCTGTTTAGTCTTCTCTACAGATGATATTCGTGTACGTATTTCCTTTAAATTGGCCATTCTATAATCAAATTAAATGGCTTTTGTAAATACCACTGACTCCTAACAAAAAGAAGTCAACGGCGATATACTAAAGCTAGTTTTTATATTTCTCAGATACTTCAGCAGCAACCTTGCGCATTGTATCTTGTGCTTGATCTGTATATTTTCCAGTTGCCAATTCGTTCAATGTTTCCTTATACTTCAGCTCCATTAAGTCCAAGAAATCTTTTTCAAATTCATTGGTTTTTGCAACAGGAACATCACGTAATAAACCTTGACTACCACAGAATAATATAGCCACCTGTCTCTCAACAGAATATGGTGAATATTGTCCTTGCTTTAAAATCTCAACATTTTTAGCACCTTTATTCAATACAGATAAAGTAGCAGCGTCCATATCAGAACCAAACTTAGAGAAAGCCTCTAGTTCACGATATTGTGCTTGGTCAAGTTTCAATGTACCAGCCACTTTCTTCATTGCTTTAATTTGAGCATTACCACCAACTCGAGATACCGAAATACCTACATTAATTGCTGGACGTATACCTGCATTAAACAAATCTGATTCAAGGAAAATTTGACCATCAGTAATTGAAATTACATTGGTAGGAATATAAGCCGATACATCACCCGCTTGAGTTTCAATAATTGGAAGAGCAGTTAAAGAACCACCACCTTTAATAATTGATTCTCCATTCTCATCCCTAGCTGCTATCAAACTCGCTGGCAAATCATTCATTTGGCGAGCAATATCATCAGAATTAATAATTTTTGCAGCACGCTCTAATAATCTCGAGTGAAGATAAAAGACATCCCCTGGATATGCCTCACGCCCTGGTGGACGACGAAGTAGTAATGAAACTTCACGATATGAAACCGCTTGTTTCGATAAATCATCATATATAATCAATGCTGGACGTCCTGTATCACGGAAGAATTCTCCGATAGATGCTCCAGCAAATGGTGCATAAAATTGAAGTGCAGCAGGATCAGAAGCCGTAGCCATAACAATAACTGTATAAGCCATTGCACCATGATCCTCAAGTATTTTAGCGATATTTGCTACTGTAGAACCTTTTTGTCCAATTGCAACATAGATACAAAAAACAGGTTCTCCTTTGTCGTAGAATTCTTTCTGATTGATGATGGTATCGATCGCAATGGCAGTTTTACCTGTCTGACGGTCACCAATAATCAATTCACGTTGTCCTCGACCAATAGGAATCATTGCATCAACCGATTTCAAACCAGTTTGAAGAGGCTCGTTTACGGGCTGACGGTACAGAACACCTGGCGCTTTACGTTCCAATGGCATTTCGTATGTTACACCTTGTATTGGACCTTTACCGTCTATAGGTTCGCCTAGTGTATTGATCACACGTCCTAACATACCTTCACCAACATTGATGGAAGCAATTCGTTTAGTACGTTTCACGGTATCACCTTCTTTAATCCCTTGAGTGTCGCCAAGCAGTACCGCTCCAACATTATCCTCTTCAAGATTTAGAACAATGCCTAAAACACCATTCTGAAATTCGATAAGTTCGTTTGATCCAACATGTGACAAACCGTAAATACGGGCAATTCCATCACCCACTTGTAGTACGGTTCCAACTTCTTCAAGTTGTGCTTCGGTTTTTAGACCTTCTAATTGTTGTTTTAGAATTTCCGAAACTTCAGCAGGTTTAATACTAGCCATATTTTTTTGCTTTTGTTACGATTCAATACTTATATGAAATTCAGTATCTACACTTTTTATAGACTCAAGGTTTAAATACCCTATCCCGAACTTCAATTTTATTATTTTAAAAAACGAAACCTCTTTTAGGCTAAGTTTATTGTACTAATGTTCTTTTTATCTGACTCAACTGATTAGAAACACTCGCATCTAACTCTTGATCATCGACACGAAGAATAAAACCTCCAATAATATCCTTATCTAAAACCTCTTCTAACTCAATTTTTGAGTCAAAAGCTTTCTTAAGCATTTCACTTAGCTTTGTTTTATCTTCTTTATCAGTCTCACCAGCAGTTGTTAGTTTTGCAAATACAATTCCTGCATCTTTTCGGCATAAATCCAAAAAATTACGAACCATATCTTTGACAAAAATTTCACGACGGTTTTCAAAAACCATATCTAAAAAATTCAGACTAATAGCATCTACCTTATCGGCTAAAATCATTTTCACAGTCTTTCTTTTTTGAGACGTTTTGATTACTGGGCTTTCTACCATCAACCAAAAATCCTTAACTGTACTGCAAAGCTCACCCACAAGTTTCATATCAGTCACAATTGTGCCTAATACGTTCTTTTCTTTTCCTAACAGGAAAAGAGCTTTTGCATATCGAACCGAGATTTTACTTTCGTTCATTTTCTTTTAGATATTAGAAATGAGTATTAAGTATCAAGATGATTTACAGCTCCTAAATTAATATCAACAAACAATTAACCGTGGACAAACCCTTATTAACTAATTAACTCATTAACTCATTAACTAATTCAATTTGACTTCTTTCATCAACTCTTGGAAATAATCCTTTTGTTGCTGATCGTCTGCAAACTGGCGACGTAAAACCTTCTCAGCTATCTGTACTGACAGGCTAGCCACTTGAGCTTTAATCTCGCTTAAAGCTGCTGTTTTATCACTCTCAATAGCTTGACGAGCAGACTCAACGACCTTCTCAGCTTCTTCAGTTGCTTTAGATTTGGCTTCACGAACAATTTGCTCACCCAATTCTTTAGCTTCCTTAATCATATTTTCTCTCTCACGTCTGGCTTCCTTCAAAATCTTTTGATTGTCAGCCTGTAATTTAGCCATCTCTTCTTTTGCACTTTCAGCAGAAAGAAGCGCCTCCTTAATGGAATCATTACGCTCTTCAATTGCATCAACAATCGAAGGCCAAGCATATTTCTTCAAAAGAAAAAAGACACTTGCAAAAGCAATAAACATCCATATGAAAGTTCCCAATTCGGGATTTACTAAACCCATAGTATTCTATATTAATAATTACAACTTGTAATTAATGATTTAAAATTGAAATGTTGATACCCACAATTCGTCGCCGACAACCTCATTGACCAATTGTGGGATTATACTATTAAAGTACGATCAACAAACAAATAATTACTGCAAATAAAGCAACCCCTTCAATAAGGGCAGCAGCAACAATCATGTTTGAACGGATATCTCCAGCAGCTTCTGGTTGACGGGCGATACTCTCAAGAGCTGATCCACCAATTTTACCAATACCGATACCAGCAGCAATAGCTGCTAAACCAGCGCCAATAGCAGCACCAAACTTTGCAATACCTGCAGTAGCAGCAGCTTGAAGAATAATTGATAATGTAATCATGATAATTTAGTTTAAAATGTAAAAACTATAATGTCTCCCTAAGGAGTTTGATTCTAATACTTAATATCCAAAAACAAATTTAATGTTCATCTTCAACTGCCATTCCAAAATAGAGAGCAGATAAGAAGGTAAATACATAAGCTTGAATTAAACCAACGAGCAATTCAAGCACATTCATGAAGATAACAAAGGCTACCGATAAAACTGATGTACCCATTCCTAGTGCAGGACTCATTTCTCCAAAAATGAAAATCAATGAAATAAAAGCTAATACAATAATGTGACCAGCTGTAATATTTGCAAAAAGTCGAACCATTAATACAAATGGTTTTGTGAACACGCCCATTAATTCTACTAAAGGCATCAATGGGATTGGGAATTTCAACCACCAAGGCACTCCTGGTGTGTTAAAAATATGTTTCCAATAATTTTTATTACTATTTACTGTCGTGATGATGAATGTAAACAGTGCCAACACCATCGTAATGGTAATGTTTCCTGTAACATTAGCACCACCCGGAATAAATGGAACAAGTCCCATTAAGTTGTTCAACCAAATAAAGAAAAAGATGGTCAACAAAAATGGGACGAATTTTTTATACTTCTTTTCGCCAATAGCGGGTTTCGCAATTTCATCAACTACAAAAACGATAATAGGCTCTAAGTATGCTTGAAGACCTTTAGGTTCCTGCCCTTTTCTTCTGCGGTATGTTTTTGCTACCGACAAGAAAATCCATAATAGGAATATCATAGAAATCAACATTGCCATAACATTCTTTGTCATCGAAATATCGAAAGGACGAACTTGATGTCCATCAACCATCTCAACTACTTTTCCTCTATACTCACCATCCTTAGCCAACTCGAATCCCTTATAAGATGAGTGACCGTGGTGGAAATTGCTAGACATGAAAATATGAAAACCTGAATTGTTAGAATAAACAATTACTGGAAGAGGTGCTGTAAAATGAAAATCACCATAAGAGAAAACGTGCCAATCATATGCATCGGCAATATGATCCATAATGAAGTTTCCTGGTTCAAATTTCTTTTTTTCGTGGCTTACCTGATGAGTCTCGGGTTCGTGATCATCGCTAACTGAAGCAAAAGCCGGAGTTAGACTAGTAAAAAAGAATGCGATAAGTAAAAGTCGATGAATGTGCTTCATTCCATTCGAAAATATCAGATTAATAAAACGGTTATCAGGCTTGCTAATGACACAAACTTAAACCGGAAATAACTTAAAATAAGCCTAAAATAAATCATGCTAAAAAACTCATGATATTTTCTTCAAAAAGCCCCCTTTATTTAAGCCCTCCAAACTTAATAAAAAAAAGACATAAGATACCAATATGTCTTTATTTATCTCACTTTGATTTCAGACTATTCACTAAAGACGTGACTTCGAACACAGTAAATAAAATGTAACAAACAGCAAAATACAATACAAAACTTATAGCTTCTGATTTATTCAATAAGGCGAAAGTTAATATTATAGCAAGATTTAGTAAGAACTTCACACCAAACCAAGCCATGAAAGCAGTATTAAAAGCTATCGGGCTTTTTTCTTTTTTCTTTATTAAAGTTGAATATTGAGCCAGATTAAAAATAAAAAAATAAAGAATAATAAAAGGAAAAATTGGATTAAACCAAGGGTTCAATATCTCATAAAACAATGCTATTGTAATTATTAAGAGAAACAAGGAAAGTAATCCTAGTTGGGTAATATGTTTTCTCATGTACTTAGTATTATTTCTTTCTTTAAAACTCCATGAAAATACAGAAAGTCTGCAAATATCAACTATCCTTCTTAAGAAAATCCTTTAGGACTATATACAAAGAAAGTATCACCCCCAGAAATGCACCTAAGGCCGTAAAGGCAGGAAATTCATTTTCCAAATACTTATCGGCTTGCATACCAGCAAACAATACTAACAATATAATAGCAATCATTTGAAATGCTAAGCCAGAATACTTCGCAGCTTCTCTTAATTGCCTTTTTTTCTTTTCAGGATCGAATTTATTTAACTTCTTTTTTTTCATTCTTTACACTAGCTTCGTTTCCCATCTTACATGTACCAGTAAACTTAGCCCCTGGCTCAACAGAAATTTTAGTAGTATTGATATTCCCTAAAATAAGAGATGATGATTTTAAGCTAATCAACTCGCTTACATGAATATTACCTTCAACACATCCAGAAACATCAATTGTTTGACAAGTAATATCTCCTTCAACTTTTCCTGTAGGGCCAACAACAACTTTTCCTTTTACAATAATTTTCCCTTTAACGAAACCATCAATTCGAATATCTCTTGCCGCCTCAATGTCTCCAGTGATAGAAGTTCCATCACAAACTAAATTAACTGCTGTTGTTTGTACTTCGTTATTTCTGCTCATTTTATTATTGCTTTTAAACATTTTTGTAATCAATTTTAAAATCCAACTTCATAGATCTTCAGAACGAACTGAGTTTTACCAAGAAAGGATCTAATCCTATAAAATCAGAACACTTACCTACTCTGACTGCTTGTTAATCAAAATATAGACTCGGATTTTCTAGTTCCACAAATATAAAAAAAGCAAGAAGACCTACATCTTTTTTTTGCTTTTTTTAATTTTTAATCAGTAGAGGGTACTATTTTAAACCTTATTTTTCTATTAATTCAACTCGTTTCTATTATTGTTTTAACGTGCTAAATGGAGCTTTATTGAGTGCAAACAAAAAAAGATATACTCTAAATAAGGACATCTTTTAATTATATACTGTAACAATTTCTGAAAAACTAAAGGCTTATAAATCACCTAACATCTCTGAAATTTCATTTTCAAAATCTTTAGGAGCAATATTTGGCTCAATACGCTTAATTAGCTTACCTTCTCTATCAAAAACAAACTTTGTGAAATTCCACTTAACGCCATTGCCTTCGTAAATTTTAGGGAATTTTCCACTTAAAAACGATTTGAATTTCTGTCCTGAAGCTGAATTATCAAAACCTTTAAACGGCTTCTCTGTAGTCATCATCTTATATAAAGGATGTGCATTTTCTCCTCGCACTTCAATTTTATCGAACATCGGAAAACTAACACCATAATTCTTCTGACAGAATTCTGCAATCTCAGATGAACTTCCAGGTTCTTGCCCTAGAAACTGATTACATGGCATTCCTAAAATAACCAAACCTTGATCTTTATATTTTTTATACATGGCTTCTAAACCTTCGTATTGTGGAGTTAAACCACATTTACTAGCCGTATTAACAACGATTACAACCTTCCCCTTATAAGTACTCATCTGAATTTCCTCTCCAGACAACAATTTAAGTTTATAATCGAAGAATTTATCTTGCGCCTGTAATGGCAACGCAAATAAAACAGCCAATACTATTGTGCAAATACTTAGTGCTTTCATTTTATCAATTTTAATAATTCAAAATGCAAGTTATTCAATTATCATGAAATAAAAGACACTTTTGTCTTAAAAAGCAACAAGCTGATTTGTAAGCAAAAAAAATTACTTGAAAAAGCTCTAAACAACAGACCAACAGCTAAGATCTGTACATTCACAAAAAAAGATATCTTTGTATGTAATTCAAAGAAGTTTGAAATAGAATCAAGTTAATATATTATGAATAGAGAAGCATTAATAGATAAATATAACGTCCCAGTTCCTAGATATACAAGTTACCCAACCGTTCCTTTTTGGGGTGATGACAAGCCTGATGCCGCTAGATGGTTTCAGCTTGTGAAAAAATGTTTTAACGAATCAAATCAGACTAAAGGCATAAGTATTTATATTCACTTGCCTTATTGTGAGCGACTGTGTACTTATTGTGCTTGCACAAAAGTTATTACGCATGATCACAAGGTTGAAGATTCCTATATTGATGCTCTCCTTCAAGAGTGGAACATCTACCTAAAACAATTTGATGAAAAACCTATTCTAAGAGAACTTCACTTAGGTGGTGGTACGCCAACTTTCTTTTCTCCAGAGAACCTTAAAAGGTTAATTAATGGCATCAAGCTTCATGCTGATTTGCATCCAGAATATGAATTCAGTTTTGAAGGTCATCCTAATAATACAACTCGAGAACACATGCAATCTCTATATGAGGTTGGATTTAGAAGAGTTAGTTTTGGTGTTCAAGATTTCGATCCTGAGGTTCAGCGAGTTATAAATAGACTTCAATCCTACGAAACCGTAAAAGAAGTAACTGAGATTGCTAGAGAAATTGGTTATCATTCTGTGAACTATGATTTAATATATGGTCTACCTAAGCAAAAGATCAGTTCAGTGAGAGATACTTTCGATAAAGTTTCAGAGTTGAAACCTGATAGAATTGCTTATTATTCATATGCTCATGTACCTTGGAAAAGTAAAGGTCAAAGGTTATTTACCGAAGAAGATCTTCCAGATAGTACAGGAAAACGAGCTTTATACGAACTAGGAAAGGATAAACTAGCAGAACTTGGCTATGATGATGTAGGAATGGATCACTTTTCGTTACCTCACGATAATTTATATCAAGCTAAAATAGAGAAGCGTTTGCACAGGAACTTTATGGGATATAATACATCTCATACAGAACTCTTAATTGGTTTAGGAGCTTCATCAATTTCTGATGCAAAGTATGCTTACGCTCAAAACCCCAAAGAGATTCATTTTTATAAAGCCGCTTCAAAAAATGGAGAACTTGATTTGGTGAAAGCTTGTTATCTTACAAAAGAAGACTTGCAAGTCAAAAAAGCCATTCTTGATATTTCATGTAGAAGAGAATTGGTATTTTCTGATGAGCTAAAACCTTATATGCCAGAAAGTATTGAAGATGAGTTACAAGTTATGGCAGATGAAGGTATTTTAAGTTTCGATTCTGAAAAGCTTGAAGTTTCTGATTTAGGAATGACCTTCCTTAGAAACATCTGTAAACTATTTGATAACAGATTAAGAAATGCAAAATCTAGTGATAGCAATATGTTTTCAAAAGCAATCTAATTTTATAGCTTTACATAGCAATTGATAATTGTTATCTTAAATATCACAAAATGATCAACAAATTAAAAGACAAGCTCAACCAACTCATGAACTTTCTTAGTCAGGGAGTTTGGAGCATGCGATTAAAGGATCTTTCAGGCTCTCGTTATTTTTTAATGAGACAGCTGAGGATTTATTTATTGGCAATTAAAGGGTTTTACGAAGATAAATGTCAACTGAGAGCTTCGGCACTTACATTTTATTCATTACTATCTGTAGTTCCTGTGCTTGCCATGTTTTTTGGTATTGCCAAAGGCTTTGGAATGGAAAAACTTCTTGAGGAAGAGTTAACGAAAAGCCTAGCTGGACAAGAAGATGTTCTGACTTGGCTAATTGGATTTGCCAATAAAATGCTAGAGAATACCAAAGGAAACTTAATGGCTGGGCTTGGTTTTGTGAT
Source organism: Marinifilaceae bacterium (assembly GCA_016744515.1). GTDB lineage: Bacteria > Bacteroidota > Bacteroidia > Bacteroidales > Marinifilaceae > Ancylomarina. The sequence continues at coordinate 36,914 of JADGEF010000016.1, forward strand.
TCTTTTTTGGGCAGTGATTAAGGTTCTCAGTAATATAGAGGAAGCTTTTAACGATGTTTGGCAGATAAAAAAAGGACGAAATTGGGGGCGCAAATTCTCCGACTATACATCGATCATGATTTTTGCTCCTATTCTTCTAATAGGATCCAGTGCTGTGACTGTTTTTATGACGACATTAGCTGAAGATTTTATAGGTGATAATCCATTACTAGAAGCCGTAGGTCCTTTTATATTCTTTCTTATTAACCTTATTCCATACATTTTGGTTTGGGTTCTTTTTACTGGTATATATGCCTTTATGCCAAATACCCGAGTAACCTTCAAATCAGCTATGTTGGCAGGAGTTGTGGCAGGAACAATTTACCAGCTCCTACAAATTGCTTATATCGTATTTCAAGGGAGTGTGACCTCATACAATGCCATATACGGTAGTTTTGCTGCTCTCCCACTATTTTTAATGTGGCTACAACTTAGTTGGCTTGTCGTTTTATTTGGTGCTGAAATTTCATTTGCAGAGCAAAATGTTGAGAGTTATGAATTCGAAGCTGAATCAACACAAATATCATACAACTTCAGAAGATTAATTAGCTTAATAGTTGTACACAAAATTGTTCAAAACTTCACTCAAGACAAACGCCCATATCGATCTAAAGATATTTCACAAGAATTAGAAATACCTATCCGCCTAACTAGAGAAATAATATTTAATTTAGTAAATTGCGGACTAATATCAGAATTAACAACAGACAGAGATAAGGAAACGGCTTATGCACCAGCATTTGACATTTCGGATATGAGCATAAATAGAGTAATAAATTCACTGGAAGAATATGGCTCAGATGAAATTCCAGTAAAAAAAGGCAAGGTTTTTGATACTTTAACTCATTTAATAAATGAATACAAGATAAATTTTAAACAACAAAGTGGAAATGTGCTGTTGAAGGATGTTGAGATGGATTGATAATTTGTTCGACTATTAAAGGTAAGATGTAAATGGGACGACCCAATGTCTAAATTAAAACAACTGGACCCAACACATTTCCATCTATTGATTGGTTTAAGAAAATAAAGGACTAAAAACATTTCATATTTAGTGCCTCTAAGAAAACGAGTGTTTTTCTTAGAGGTATTTCTATTTACACCTAATTATGTTTTGTTTTATATCGATAATTCAGTCATACTTGTAAAAAAGATATTTAACTCGATTCAATACTCTCAAGTTCAAGGTTTCTCTTGATTATAGAGCATAAGTATCCCATAATACTCACACTAATTTCATTACATGTACGTTATTGTTAGCTCGCTATTTTGAGCTCGATACGTTTTAATTCAATGATCTTCCTTCCGATTTTCTTTAAATTATAAGCACATACACCTAAGCCGAGATATCTTGTGAAATGAATAATTCCTTTGTCTGGACAACGATCCAGTCCTCTGTTTTCAAGTTCGTTTATATTTGATTCGGCAGTGCTATGTGTACGATGCCGTAGGTAATATTGTGGAGCAAAACGATTTGGCTCAGCAAACTCATTTCTATAATAACTCAAAGGTAGAAGCTAAAGGCTTGTATTATTACGATGCCTTGTATCGCTTGACCAAGGGTAAAGGCCGAGAGCTAAATAGCCTGGCTTTGCCAACGCATACCGATATGGCCAATGATAAAGCTCTGCCCAACACGGCAGCCAATGCCATGCAAAATTTTACTCAGGAGACACTTACGATGAGTTGGGTAATATGATGCAGTTGAAAAGCCTAGGACAGTGGACGCGTGATTATTTCTATAATTTTAGCCAAAACAATTATTTGCTGGGACACACCGATGGACAAACGGATTATACCTACGATGCTCATGGTAATATGCTAAGCATGCCACACCTGCAAGCCATGCATTGGGACTATAACGATTGGCTGACGAGTGTGGATTTAGATGCCACAGGAAATAAGGCCTCTTATGTGTACGACAGTGCGGGCGAACGTGTACGAAAAATCGTTGAGAAAGGTAACATAAAAGAAGAGCGTTTATATTTTGGAGATTACGAGATTTACCGTAAATTCGTGAGCGGTGTACTGGAAACGGAACGTACTACGGTTAATATCTCTGACGATAAAGCTAAGATTGCAACGGTAGATACGCTTACAGTAGATCAAGGTTGTTATCCTATATTTACCCTACTTGATTGTGGGTGGTGTTTTGCTCCCAAGCTAATTTACCCCAACCTGTTAACCCCATTCCGAAAGCTTTCGAAACCTTAAAGGGTAGGCTGTGCAAAGCTATAAAAAAGCACTATGCTACTTTTAATATTCTCCTTCTCTTAATAGTCAGATTTTCAGTTAAGTTATCACCCGACCATTGCGTTGTATCTCTCAGAAACACAAGGGTTTAGTTTAATAAAGAATCGCAAGCAATTGGCTAGTTATGCTGGTTATGATATTGTAGAGAGGCAATCAGGCACCTTGGTAAAAGGGCAAACTCGAATATCAAAAAAAGGGAATACCAGAATAAGGGCATGTATGCATTTTCCTGCTTTAGTTACTTCTCGTTTTAATACAGATTTAAAACAGGATTATCAACGTATCATAGAGAATAAGGCAAGTAAAATGGTAGGTGTTACAGCTATACAAAGAAAATTGCTATTACTGATGTATGCCCTATGGAAAAAAAATGAGATATATCTGGAACCTGAACAAAGAACTTCAGGTAATCATGAAACCAAGCTCCTCCTTCGTAATAGGTAAGTTACGTTTTTTATCGAATTATTTGGAATTTATAACAGTACCTTTTTTTATTTTTAGAATTTT
>JADGEF010000159.1 GCA_016744515.1 Marinifilaceae bacterium
AAACTAATCCTTTAGGAAAACTCATAAGCATAAATTCAAAGATTGAATATCGTATTAGTGCAGTACTTAAAGATTCACCAAAAAATTCCTCTTTTTATTTTGAATACTTACTACCATTTAGTTTCATTAAAGAAAACTGGGGGTTCAATTTAGACAATTGGGATTCTCACGCCTTTCTGACTATTATTCAAGTTAGGAATAATTCATATATTCCTAATCTGAAGACTAAAGTTAAACCATACATTAAACAGAACATTAAACATTCTAACACAGATCTTGCTCTTCAGCCGTTTTCAGACTACCACTTACATTCCATTAGTGAGAAAAAACTCAGTCCTATTCTTTACGTCCGAATTTTTTCACTAGTAGCTTTTATTATTCTTTTAATTGCATGCTTCAATTACATGAACTTATCTACCGCACGTTCTGAACGTAGAGCAAGAGAGGTGGCTGTAAGGAAAGTTGTAGGTGCCCATAAAAGAGGTTTATTTGCTCTGTTTATGGCAGAATCGATATTCATAAGCCTACTTGCCTTTGGATTAGCTATCGTTTTGGTCGAATTACTCCTACCCTTCTTTAAAGAATTAACTCAAAGGGATTTGTCCTTAAGATTTTCAGATCCAAATTTATTATTATCCTTTATAGGCATAGTATTATTTACAGGAGTCATTTCTGGAAGTTATCCTGCTCTTTACTTGTCATCTTTCAAGCCTATTAAAATACTAAAAGGCAAACTATATAACGATTCGCACTTATTCCGAAAATTGATGGTGATTACTCAATTCACAATTTCTGTCGGTCTTATTATCTGCACAAGCGTAATTTATAGGCAATTAGATTACTTACAAGACAAAGATATTGGCTACCAAAAAGACGATATCATATACATTGAAATGATGGCTAATTTCCAAGAAAATTATTCAAACTTTAAAGAAAATCTCATAAAGATACCTGGGGTAGTTAAGGTGACGGCTGCTAATCAAATGCCAATCAATTTTTCAAATGCAACATCTGATGTTGCTTGGGAAAATAAATCAGAAGATGCAGAAAATATACTTTTCCAACTAAGTTTCGTCGACTATGATTTCCTTGAAACCTTCGAGATGGAAGTTATACACGGGCGGGGATTCTCTTCGGAACAAGGGGCTGACAGTTTGAAGCTCATCATTAATGAAGCAGCGGCTGCAGCTATGAAAATGAGTTACACAATTGGCGAGAAAGTCAAAATATGGGATTATGACGGTGAGGTTATTGGTATAGTTAAGGACTTTAACTTTAACAGTCTCCAAGTTGGTGTTAAACCATTAATAATGCTTATCAGGTCTGATGAATTCAAATATATCGCAATTAAAACTGATGGTAACGAACAACCAATTATCAATAAAATTGGTGAAAAGTGGAAAGAATATTACCCAAGTATTCCGTTTAAATATCGCCTTTTAAAAGATGATTTTTCATACCTCTATAAAGCTGAATCGCGTATGAATTCCGTATTTATTTCTTTCACATTAATTGCTCTAATTATATCCTCACTTGGATTATTTGGCTTATCATCTTACATTATAGAAAAGAAATACAAAGAAATGGGCATTAGGAAAGTGTTTGGTGCTGAATTTCAGCATCTATTCAGATCATTCCTCATTCGCTTTCTGAGATGGATTTTATTAGCGAACTTAATTGCTTGGCCAATAGCTTATTTCCTAATGCAATGGTGGTTAGCAGGCTTTGCATATAGAATACATATTTCTTGGCTTGATTTTTTAGGTGCAGGTCTTTTATCAACTCTAATAGCATTTTTCACAGTGTTCTATCAGAGTTATAAAATTTCGTCTATTACACCAATTAAGGCAATTAGACACGAATAATAATACTGTATTATTTAAGATTATATTTTCAATATTTGAAACTTAAGATATCATGATAAAAACAAACAACTTGATGAAAAAGTTCAGATCAGATGATGTGGAAACAACTGCCCTGAATAATGTAAACCTTGAAATAAACAAAGGTGAATTTGTTGCTATTATGGGACCTTCTGGATGTGGTAAATCTACACTCCTTAATATTTTAGGTTTACTAGATAACCCAACTAGCGGTGAACTTTTCTTTAACGAAGCACAAGTCGATGGCTACAGTGAACGTCAACGTACAAACCTTCGAAAAGAAAATATTGGCTTTGTTTTTCAAAGTTTTAATTTAATTGAAGAATTAACTGTCTATGAAAACATTGAGCTGCCATTACTCTACATGAAAGTGTCTAGTTCTGAGCGCAAAAAGCGCATAAATAAGGCTTTAGATAGAATGAAAATTGCGCATAGAGCTAAGCACTTCCCCCAACAATTATCGGGAGGTCAACAGCAAAGAGCAGCAATTGCTAGAGCAGTTATTACCAAGCCCAAACTAATCTTAGCCGATGAGCCAACTGGTAATCTAGACTCTGCTAATGGAGAAGAAGTAATGAATCTGCTTACTCAGCTAAATGAAAATGGTACAACTATCGTAATGGTAACTCACTCCCCTTCTGACGCAGATAGATCTAACCGAATTATACAATTATTCGATGGACATATAGTTACAGAAAACCTGAGACAAAAACTTTAAACTTAAAGCAGGAAGTACAAAATGGAATGAAAAGCCTCTATGTTATGATCAAGAAGCTCTTCATTACTATTATTAGATATCAAGCTTCACAAGATTATTATTAGATCCTTGAATTTTAATTAGTTTATGATGTTAATAATTTATTTTTAAAATTAGATAGATTCAGATTAAAGATCTCTAGTTTTAATTCATACCATTTTTCAATAGCATCGAATTATTTATATTTTGTTTTCATAGATTCTGAAATAGTGAGAACCGATGTTTTCTGAACCGATGAGATAATAAAAAATCCAAGAGCATCATCATCTAATGTTTTACCTCCAATACACTTGATATTGCTTCTTAATGGAGCTGGAGGTGGAGAAAATTGCGTACCATCATTATCTCTTTGTTCTTCAGCCAAACGTAAAAAGTCATAAACCCCTTTAGCAATAACATGCTGTTTAATAAAGTACATATCATCCTTCATGACAGGCTGATCGAACTGGGTCTCAGATTCATCTACAGAAGTATATACATTACTTCCAAAAAGAAAATTAGTATAGGGGGTAATATCGGTTACAATCTTGTATTTATCGGCATCTATCCATTCTTTATAGAAATCAACTCTAACTAACTGCCAACAGAAATAGAAACTTCCTACATCAGGATATTTGGGTTCAAAATTGATATAATAGCCTTCGTCAAGATCATTAAATTCATCTTCCTCTTTATATTCAGCATAGATTTTAGGAGCATCAGCATAATTTATCACTTTCTGAGAATTGGATTGATATTCCTTTCCATCAGTTGTTTTAATATAAAGAGTGTATGAGGTATTCAATTCCAAATCTTTTCGTATTTCATAATGTGCCTTTTTTTCATCGGCTACTTCTTTTTCCTGATTGGGATCATAAAACTTTGGTACAGTATAAGTCAATGGAAAACTATGTCCCTTATCATCCTTCAGAACCACCTGAGCATCTCTTACTACAGGATAATTCGTAGTCTCGAAATATGGTATAGATCTGGTTAGGCGCACTTTATGAAGTCGTTCTAAACCATTTTCGCCAGATTCACTGACAAACCAGCCATCTACCACGAGTTTTGATCCAACCGAAGGCAGATCCAATTCAATTTGTTTTTCGCATCCAGCTAGGATGATAAAAGCAAGTAAGATTATATATATAAATTTATTTTGCATTTTTTCAATCTTCATTATTTATGACTAGAAGCTAAAATTATAAGTGATGGTTGGTACTGGTTTTCCAATAATAGCAAATTGCCAAGCTTCGGTTTTGTTACCTTTTTGATTCTGCTTCCAATTGTTTTCGCTTTCTTTAAAATATACCGAATAAGCATTCTGTCTACTATAAAGGTTTGTAATTCCAAAATTCCAACTACCCTGCCATTTCTGGTTTGGTTTCTTCTGTTTACAAGTATAGGTAAATGATACATCCAATCGATGGTAGGCAGAGATACGCGCACCATTACGATTAATGTAGTGAGCATAAGTATTATCCTGAAATTCGTATTTCCCGTAGGGATAAGTGACTGGTCGACCACTCATCAAAATAAAATTAGTGGCAACGGACCATCTTTTATTCAAATCGTAATTAGCAACAATTTTAAGATCATGTGTTTTATCGTAATCTGCAGGAAAATAATCACCATTATTAATCAATGTTGTTGGGTAGATCTCTCCAGTTGCATTATTCATTAAACCATCCACTTTCTTCTCTGTTTTAGAAAGAGTGTAAGCAATCCACCCCGTCAGGCGTCCTTCTTTTTTCCTGACACTAAACTCCATACCATAGGCTCTACCCTGCGCATCGAGCAACTCAGTTTCTATAGTATTATTCAACATTAGATGCGCACCATATTTATACTCAACTAAATCGTAAAATTTCTTGTAATAAGCCTCAATTGAAGTTTCAAACATATTATTTCCAAAATTATGAAAATAGCCCAAAGCTATTTGATCAACCTTGGCTGGTTTAATATGTTTTCCAGTTGGCACCCAAATATCAAGTGGTGTCGGTGCTGTGGTATTCGAAATTCGATGTAAATACTGACAGATTCGGTTATAACTCGCTTTTATCGAATTCACATTGCTAAGAGCATACTTAACGGATAAACGAGGTTCCAAATTAAAATAATTTTTCACAATTTCTTTTCTACCGTATTTCTTCGAACTTATTATAGACGATTTATCCTTTGGTATACCATCTTTATAAGTATTTACAATTTGCCCTCCCAAACTTGAAAAATTAGAAAATCTTAAGCCATATTGCAGCGTCAGGCTACTGCCGATATTATGTTCCACGCCTGCATAGACTGCTGTTTCAATTCCATATCCCTTTTCAAGTTTGTTAGCTTTAATCTTAGATTCTTTTACGGGACTCAATTCCCCAGGATTAAAGATATAGTAGGTGCCTCCAAAGCCAAATTTATATTTTAAATTAGGATTTGAGAAATAGGAAAAATCGGCTTTTATATTCATATCCTTAATGCTCGATTCCCAGTCAAAACCCAAACTACCCTCAGGCACACTAATTGAGTAATCAAAATTACTATAAATGGCCGTAAAATTTGAAAAAAGTTTCTTGTTGAAAAGGTGATTCCAACGAATGGTTCCCGTTGTATTTCCCCAATGGGAATCGAATTGCTTTCCAAATTTGAATACATCGTTACCAAAGTAACCTGAAATAAAGAGACGATTGTTATCGTTGAATTTATGATTAATCTTAGCATTAAGATCATAGAAATAAACCGTATTATCCTTCATCTTAGAATTCATGCGCAATAACAAATCAGCATAGGAACGTCTGCCCGAAACCATAAAAGAGGTCTTATCTTTCTTGATGGGTCCTTCAAGCGTCAATCGACTGCTAACAATACCTATTCCACCGCTTCCTGAAAAGCGCTTACTGTTACCCTCTTTCTGGCGAACATCTAATACCGACGACAAGCGACCACCATACTGTGCAGGAATACCTCCCTTGTACAATTGAAAATCCTTAACAGCATCGCCATTAAAAACAGAGAAAAAACCAAACAAGTGAGAGGAGTTAAAAACTGGAGCCTCATCCAAAAGAATAAGATTCTGATCGGTGCCCCCTCCACGCACATTAAAGCCTGTGCTACCTTCACCAACCGATGTCACACCTGGTAACATCTGCAGAGTCTTTATAATATCAACCTCGCCCAGAAAATGAGGGAGCTTTTTAACGATACTCACAGGTAAACACTCAACACTCATCTGCACCGAAGATACATTCTGATCCTTTTTTACAGCCGTAACAGTCACATCGTTCAGCTTTATACCATCGGCATGTAACTCTATATTCACAGTTGTATTTTTAGTCAGGTCTATTTCCTTGAGAATTGGCGCATAACCAATAAAGCTAAACAGAGCCATGTATTTCCCTGGCGCCAGAGATAAGGAAAAAAAACCATATTCATTAGTGGCTGTCCCCACCATAAGAGACTGAACACTTACTGTAGCACCAATCAAATCCTCTCCTGTGTTTTGATCCTTTATATAACCACTAATAGTGACTGGTATTGGAGGAATAATTTTAAATCCGATCTGATTACCGATAATTTTACTTCTCAAATTCAACTGAAGATTAATCTTATCAAGCAATATATTTAATTGATAAATTTTTTTTCCAAAGTAAACCTCTTTTGTTTCGAGACCTTTTTCACTTGGATAAGTATAGTCTAAACCTGTCTCTTTTTTTATAAGTTGCATTAACTCCTCAAAAGAGTAATGATCCTTCTCTGTTTTAATTACTTTATTTTCTTGTGCACCTACTGGTGTTAAATTTATTCCCAACAACAATAAACTTGTTGCTAGGAAAAGAACAATATTTTTCATTTACTCAATTATTTTAGCAGGATATAATCTTTATATTTTTCGATCTCAAGCTCTAGAGTGTAAGCTATCGTTTCAAGGATACTATCGATATCCTGATTTTCGAATTTAGCATTCAACGACATTTGCTCTAAGCGCTCTTCATTTAATTTGATGTTCATATTGAACACCTCACTTAAATCTTTGCAAATAGTTGCCAATTTTTCATTCTTGTATTCAAGATGACTTATTTCCAATAGGCTTTTGTCATTCTCAAGGCTTCCTTTCAGAACGACTTTTTGCTTATCTACAAACTTTGCCATTTCTCCTTTTACGAGTCTAACTTTGTTTGATGGATTGCTAGCTTCCATAAAATCAACAATCCCAGTTTTAACATCTATCAAAGTATTAACATCCCCCTCCTTAATACGAAAAGATGTTCCAACCACTCTCGTTCTAGTGTAATTTGTGGTGACAATAAATGGCTTCGATTTATCTTTAGCCACATCGAAAAATGCCTCTCCTTTTAAGTGAACCAATCTCTCTTTACCATCAAAAAATTTATTATACTCCAATGTTCCCCCTTTAGCCAAAGTAATTATTGTTCCATCAGGAAGTTCCAAATACTTATCAGATTCATCAAAATTCTCAACAATCATTTGATTTGATAAAGGCAGAAATACATATGAAACCAGACTTGTAGCAATAAGCATAGCAACAACTGCAGCATAACGCATCAAATTAATTCTAATTGAACGTTTTCGTGATTGTCTCTTTACAGCTAATTGCTTGTAGCCTTTTTCAACATCAATAGTTATTTGCCTCGAAGCACCTTCACTTTGCCAGTAAAATTGCAGTTCTTTAAAATAACTTCTGTTTTTAGGATTGTCATCAATCCACTCCTCTACTTGAAGCTTTGTTTTCTCATCGCATAACTCATTTAAATAATCGGTTAATATCTCAGTGTTTACTTTCATAGTCTGGATTTTAGTCGTTTTCAACACAAAATTGCAATTTCGTTGAGGCTAGAATTCCAGTTACATATCCTCACCCTACAGGTAAGACAGTTAAATCATCTTTACCCCTAAGAAAAAAACATCTTTTCTTGAAAGTTACCCTATTACAAACATACGAGATCGTGAGATATGAGAATCAAGACATGAGACTGATTTACAAACTACTTATAATCAATATATTAATAAAAACACAACAGGTTTGGGATGATCTCATTATCAGGTATTTGAAAAACCTTACCGAACCATTGTAAGTAATACGACAGATATAATGACGCAAAGGCAGCTTTCACAAATAAATACGAATTCTC
>JADGEF010000017.1:0-8091 GCA_016744515.1 Marinifilaceae bacterium
GTACGCACGGTTCTGTGAGAGGGATAAATATAGGATAGTGTTTGTTATCCTATATTTACCCTACTTGATTTTGTTTGGTTATGATTCTAGTCATGATTCGCTTCGCTTTTTTACGGAAACGATTGTTTTCTGTTGAGAAACATTTTTAAATTCTTCTGTTTTTTGAATCAGAAAGAACTTTAAAGGCTCTTAACTGTTAGTGTATTAGCGTTGTGTGATTTTTGCTGGTTTTGTCTTATGTTAATATTGAAATTGCATATAAAAAGAGGTCTAAATCTGATTGAAGCTTTACATTTGTTGCATAAAACTATCTATAAAAGGACGCTAATTATTGGCTTTTACCACTCGCTATAATTAGATAAATCATTACAATATGAAGACTAGAAAAGAACACGATTTACTTGGTTACAAAGAAGTTCCATCTGAAGCATATTATGGAATTCAAACTTTAAGAGCAGTTGAGAATTTTGATATTTGCGGTGTTAAACTGAGCGCATATCCAAAATATATTAAGGCTCTTGCTATGGTTAAGTGGGCAGCTTCAAAAGCTAATAATGAGTTAGGTTTATTGAGTGATGATCTTAATGATGCTATCACAAAAGCTTGTGAAGAAATTATCGATGGAAAATTAATTAACGAGTTTCCTGTTGATATGATTCAAGGTGGTGCTGGTACTTCTACCAACATGAATGCTAATGAGGTTATTGCTAACCGTGCGTTAGAAATCTTAGGATATGAAAAAGGTGATTACGAAAAGTGTCATCCCAATAATCACGTTAACCTTTCTCAATCGACTAACGATGCTTACCCAACAGGTATTAAAGTTGGCATAATTCTTAAGAATGAAGATTTAGTTGGTAATTTGAAAGAGCTTATTGCTTCTTTCAGAGCTAAAGGTGAAGAGTTTAAGGAAGTCTTGAAAATGGGGCGTACTCAATTACAAGATGCAGTTCCAATGACTTTAGGTCAAGAGTTTGAAGCATGGGCTGTTAACCTTGAAGAAGAAATCTTACGTTTAAATGAGAACGCTAAATTGTTCTTAGAAGTAAATATGGGTGCTACAGCTATTGGTACTGGTATTAATTCTGAGCCTGATTATCCTGAGAAATGTATAAAACATTTATGTGATATCACAAAAATGGATATTGTATTGGCTGGTAATCTTATTGAGGCAACTCCAGATACAGGTTCTTACGTGATGTATTCATCAGCGATCAAACGTTTAGCGATCAAACTTTCTAAGATTTGTAACGATTTACGTTTGCTATCTTCTGGTCCTCGTTGCGGATTCAATGAGATCAACCTACCTAAAATGCAGCCAGGCTCTTCTATTATGCCAGGTAAGGTGAATCCAGTGATTCCAGAGGTGGTTAATCAAATCGCTTATAAAGTAATTGGTAATGATTTAACTGTAACTTTTGCTGCAGAGGCTGGTCAACTACAATTAAACGTTATGGAGCCAGTTATCGTTCGTTCTATCTTCGAATCAATGGAGATGTTGAAAAATGGAATGGCTACTCTAAAAGAGCGTTGTATTGATGGTATTACTGCCAACGAAGATCACTGTAAGGAAATGGTTCTAAACAGTATTGGAATTGTTACAGCAGTAAACCCAACTTTAGGTTACGAAGCATCATCAAGAATTGCTCAGCGTGCATTGGCTGAAAACAGAAGTGTTTATGATTTGATTCTTGAAGAAGGTTTGTTAACTAAAGAAAAACTTGACGAGATTCTTGCCCCTGAGCGTATGATTAAGCCACAGAAATTTATTAAGGCTTAGAATTTATCTTATAAAAGAGCTTAGACTCAAAAAAAAGGAGATTGATTACAAATTAATCTTCTTTTTTTGTTTCCCTAATAAATAGATTCTAATCTTTTGATATTGAATTGTGTTTTGTAGTTTTGATAAACTATTTATTCTGAAAAACATATAAGCTTATGCAAGCGATTAATTTTAAACCTATTGGTGTTATTCATTCTTCATTTAAGAGTGTCGATAATATGCCTATTCAGCCAGTAGGAGCCAAAAATGTAAAGGCTGTAATAGAATTGTATCATGAGTTCGAAGAGGGATTAAAAGACTTGGATGGTTTTTCACATATTACTCTCATTTATTATTTGCATAAGGTTGTTGATTTTAAGCTTCAGGTAATGCCATTTCTGGATATCGAAACACATGGTATATTTGCTACACGTTCTCCTCTGCGTCCTAATGCTATTGGATTGTCAACAGTAAAACTCATTAAAATAGAGAACAATTTTCTTTATATTGAGAATGCTGATATGCTGGATGGAACACCCTTGTTAGATATCAAACCCTTTTTTGCCCAATTTGACAATCGCGAAAATTCTAAATCGGGATGGTTAGATCGGAGATGGAAAGAAAAAAATAGAAAGCTAATATCTGATGACCGTTTTAAGTAAATAGTAGATTGTTCTCTATTTTAATATGACTGTTTATGAGTTAGTAATTAGTTTTTTGATTGTCTTAATCCAAGCAGGATTATCGTTTAAACTTTCAACCAATACGAGTTTTTTACCTCCATTTTCGGTAAAGAGTTCAGTAAATTCACCTCCAATTTCTATAGTTGTTTCCAAACAGTCAGCAACAAAAGCAGGACTAAAAACCATGATGTTTTTTTTGTTTTCTTTAGCCAACTTAACCATCAGCTTATCAGTAAAGGGCTCTAGCCAATCTTTGTTTAGCCTCGATTGAAAACCAACCGTATATTTATTTTGTGGAATATTCAGTTCTTGAGCAATTAACTTAGCGTTTTCGTAACAAGTTGCCTTGTAGCAATAGTAATCTGTTTCACGCTTAAATTCCTTATCACAATCGCAAGTTTTGCAATTCCTATCGGGGTGTACCTTGTTTATTTGTCTAATAGGCAAACCATGGAATGAGAATACAAAGTGATCAAAAGTGTTCAGATCATGTTTCGATGCATTATTCGCAATGATTTTAATGTAATCAGGATCTTCGAAAAACTGATTAATGATATTAAGCTCTGGAATCACTTCCCACGATTTCATTAACTCCATAACTCGTTCAATAGTTGATCCTGTAGAAGACGATGCGTATTGAGGATACATTGGGAAAATGACCAATCTTTCGGGCATTTCAGATTTAATTTTATTTAAAACGCTAGGAAGTGATGGTTCGTTATAACGCATTCCCAATTCGACCTTGTAATTATTACCTAATTCCTCTTGTAGCATTTTCTTAACGCTTTCTCCATAAATCATTAGTGGAGATCCCTCAGGTGTCCATAGTTTTTTATAGATTTTAGATGAATTCTTAGCTCTGAAAGGAATGATGATCAGATTAACTAAAAATTTACGTAGAAGCCAGGGAATATCAATAACCCTTTTATCGTTTAGGAATTCTTTTAAATATGATCGAACGTCTTTTACGCTAGGACTATTAGGTGTACCAAGGTTTATAAGAAGAACAGTTGTTTTTTTATTCATTGTTGAATTATAGATCAATAGTTGTTAAGTTTTGGTAATGTGTTATCTATAATACCTATTGTAAGAATAGTTTTAGCGAATAAACTTCTGAGAATATGTTGTTTGAAAGCTAATCTCATGTCTTATATCTAAAATCTCACAGCCTGTTTTAGGTAGATCTTTTGTGAAGATATTAAAAATGGCGTAATGAACAAGATTCAAGAATAGTTACTATAAGAATTGTAACCAATCTATCCCTTTCTTCAGTTGATCGATTGTGTTTGCTTCAGGTGAATCGGGTTTAATTTCGTATTGATAAGTCCATTTTACTTCAGGAGGCATACTTACTAATATTGACTCCGTACGACCATTGGTATTAATGCCAAATCGTGTGCCTTTATCTTGCAGTAGGTTGAATTCAACATAGCGTCCTCGTCGGTGTAATTGCCAATCTTTTTCCTTTGCCGTATAAGTTTTAGCAGTATTCGTTTTCATGATCTCTGAATAAAGAGGAGCGAAAAGTTGACCTATTTCAATAACAAAGTTGAATAATTCATCTTTTGATAAGCCAATTGAATCGTTTAAGTGATCAAAGAAAATGCCTCCGACTCCTCGTGTTTCATTTCTGTGGCTTAAGTAGAAATAATCATCAGCCCAAGTTTTAAATTTTGGATAGAAATCATCTTTATATTTATCACAAATAAGTTTGAGAGCATTGTGGAAAAAAGCAGCTTCTTTTTTATTGATATAGATAGGTGTCAAGTCAATTCCTCCACCAAACCAATAGCTTCCATTTCCTAACTCAAAGTATCGAATATTCATATGGACGACAGGTACATGAGGATTCTCAGGGTGCATAATTAAGGAAACACCTGTCGCAAAGAATTCATCACTATCCACCTCAAGCTTAGTTTTAATTTTATCAGGAAGGGGACCGTGAACGGCAGAGAAATTTACACCACCTTTTTCTATGATTTGTCCATTTTCAAGAACCCGACTTCTTCCTCCACCACCTTCTGAACGCATCCATAGATCTTCCTTAAATTTGGCGGACCCATCTGTATTCTCAATGGTTTGCGTAATTGTATCTTGTAAAGCTCTAAATTGAACAGCTATTTGCTCTTTATTCATTGAGAGGATTTATTCTGTTTGTGTAAATCTACTTTTCTACTGTCTGTGATTTCTTCTTTTTACGAAAGCGAAATCGGCTAAGCATCTTTTTTTCAAATGCCCAAAAGAATTTGAATTGCCCAAGAATTGAACCTACAATTATGAGTAGAACTTGGTAGGATGGCGTGATGATTAAAATACTCATTGGAATTTTTACCCACAGACTTGTTGTAGCATCAATTCCTAGATATTCAAATATGGGACGACGTACCATTATAGAAAGGCTTCCTGTTACGGAAAAAGTGATGAGTATTAATATGAGTTGATAATTGTTTTTAATCTGCCATCTGTTTTTAAGTTTTTGAAGCATTGTTTGATGTGTGAATTCGTTAATGTGCGAATTTGGTTTTAGTTATTTCGTTAAAAAATAAGTGGTTTTATTTCCATTTCCACTGATTCAATTCGTTTTCAAAGATATAATAAAATACTTTCTAGTCTTAAAATATTTGATCAGATTATTATTTCATTTTTTATGAGAGTATAGAGCAAAAAAAAAGGATGTCCAAATTAGGACATCCTTTTTATAGAATAGTGAAGATTTTTAGCTAGCAACTCTTTCAAGC
Source organism: Marinifilaceae bacterium (assembly GCA_016744515.1). Taxonomy (GTDB): domain Bacteria; phylum Bacteroidota; class Bacteroidia; order Bacteroidales; family Marinifilaceae; genus Ancylomarina. Next base: position 5,184 of record JADGEF010000017.1, read on the forward strand.
CACTTAACCATAGCAAGCATTACAAACATTGAAAGTCCACAAGCAGCAACGAATACAAACCAAGTTAACCACATTGGACTACTCATATATAAAATACCACCAACAAAAAGGATTGAATTACCTATTGCAGTAGCAGCTAACCAAGCTCCTTGCATAATTCCTTGCATGTGAGGTGGTGCAACTTTTGCTACAAAAGCAATACCTAGAGGGCTTATAAATAGCTCAGCAACAGTTAATATAAAATACAAGCCTACCATAATCCATGGTGTTAGTTTTATGGCATCTATTGCTTCAGGAGTCATTATTGCTAATTCAGCTTTAGTTGGTAAAGCAAAAGAATATATCATTAAGAATACATAAGCTAAAGCTGCGATTCCCATACCAAAAGCAATTTTCTTAGGAGTAGAAAGGTTAAATCCTTTTTTATCGAGAAATCCAAAGAACCATACAATTACAGGAGTTAAGAATACAACAAATATTGGGTTTACAGCAGCAAATATTTCTGCACCAATTATTTGAGTGAAGCCTAAGTCCATTTTAATAGCACTTAAATCAATATAATCTCTTGCGAAGTAAGTTAAAGAGTATCCGTTTTGGTGGAAAGCAAACCAGAAGAAAATAACAACTCCGAATACAGCGAATAGAGCATAAACACGTTGTTTAATCTCTTTAATATCCATTTTAATTTCTTCCTTTGAAAGACTTTCATTGTTAGCTTTTTCATTTGTAGCAGACATATCAGGAAACTTTGATTTATTAACTAAATAAATAATCAAAGAAACACCCATCATTATAATGGCTGTCATAAAAGCATATTGGAAACCAACACTAAATACGTTCAGGTAATCGTTTACAAAAGATACTAACTCAGGTGTAGAGCTACCGTTTGCTATAACTTCTTTTGCATAAGTAGTTAACTGACCTAATCTTTCAGGTTGCATTGTGGTACCTGCATTAGTGTGACTAATATACTCGTGGCATAATTCTGGTAAAGATGAATTATATAAGAAATTGTTTGCTTTTAACCACCAGTTTCGAACACCTACTGCAATAAAAGGAGCAAAAAGAGCACCAACATTTATAAACATATAGAATAACTGGAAACCAGATTCTCTTTTATCTCTATACTCATCTGTGTCGTACATCTGACCTACAAGTGCTTGTAAGTTCCCTTTAAATAGGCCGTTACCAAAAGCAATGACGAATAAGCCGAAACACGTAATACCTAGATATAAGGCTTGGTTAGGTACAGGTGTTGGAGTTGGGATAGCAATCATTACATACCCTAAAGCCATTATAATAAGACCAGTTAAAATTGTACCCTTGTAATTTTTAGTTTTGTCGGCAATTCTACCGCCCACTAATGCCAATAAATAGATTGAGGCATAAAATGCAGAATAAATATATCCTGTTGTTGTTTCTGATAATCCAAACTTAGCAGAAATAAATAATGTTAGGATTGCCATCATAATATAGAAGCCAAAGCGTTCTCCCATATTAGCTAATGCTGCCGAAACCATTCCTTTAGGGTGTCCTTTAAACATAAGTTGATTGTTTTAATTATTAATAGTTTTTATTTGTTTTCTGAGATTGACAAATATATGAAAATATTATAAGGCAATGCTGTATTTATGCTTTTATGGTATTATTTAAATCGTTTCCGTGAAATGCAATCTTTAAAGTTTTTATCTTTGGTACAGAGATGAAATTTCTCTTTATTTCTTCCTTTACTTCATAGTAAATTTAAAAACATGAAAATCTTCAGTTCAAAGCAAATTGCCGAAATTGATGCCTATACTATAACACGTGAGCCGCTTGCTTCGATTGATTTGATGGAACGAGCTTCATCAAAACTTTTTGAATGGATATTTAAACAATATATGCTTAAGCAAGATTTTAAAATTTTTGTTGGCCCAGGAAACAATGGAGGCGATGGTCTTGCTTTAGCACGTATGCTTGTTGAAGCAAAGTTTGAAGTAGAGGTTTATCTTGTAAATATAAGTAAGGAGTTGTCTCCTGATTGTCAGATAAATCTTGACCGATTAAAAAATCTAAGTCATGTTAGAATTTGTGAGATATCTAATTTGGATAATTTCCCTTCTATTTCTGAAAAAAATGTTGTGATTGATGCCTTGTTTGGTTCAGGTTTATCCAGACCATTAGGTGGGTTGGTTAAAGACTTGGTTAAGTTAATTAATGATTCAAAAGCAGAAGTGATTGCTGTCGATATTCCATCTGGATTGTTCGGAGAAGATAATGCATTTAATAATTTGAGCGATTGTATTCAAGCTGATTATACCCTAAGTTTTCAGTTTCCGAAACTTTCGTTTCTATTTCCAGAGAATGCTGAGTGTATTGGGTCGTGGGAGATTTTACCTATCGGTTTACATCCAACTATCATCGACGAAATGAGTAGTCCTTACCAACTAATTGACGAATCATATATAAGAGGATTGCTTAAAATACGTTCTCGATTTAGTCATAAAGGTGCGTATGGGCATGGTTTACTGATTAGTGGAAGTTATGGGAAAATGGGTGCTGCAATTTTGGCTTCTAAGGCATGTTTGCGATCTGGTGTTGGATTATTGAGTACACATATTCCTCGCTTAGGATATGATATTATGCAGACTGCTGTTCCTGAATCTATGGTGAGTATCGATCGTTCTGATATTATTTTTACGGAATATCCCGACTTAGAGAATTTCGATGCCATTGGGATTGGTCCTGGAATTGATACCAAGCATAATTCAATCAGAGCTCTAGAGGAATTACTTGAGGAATGCGATAAACCTTTGGTTCTTGATGCTGATGCGCTTAATATTATAGGCACTAAGGAAGAAATAAAGAATAACTTACCAAAGGGTACCATTCTTACCCCTCATATGAAAGAATTTGAAAGAATACTCGG
>JADGEF010000017.1:8191-15029 GCA_016744515.1 Marinifilaceae bacterium
TTACCACAAACTGTTTTAAATGTTAATGTTGTAGCTGAAAAGAAAATTAGAAAAGTTGGTCCCTTTGCTAGCTTCTCCGAAAAATATATTGGTGTTACTCCAAAAATCACTTCGAATGGAGTTGATTGGACTATTAAATCAATAACACTTACTGAAAAAGGAGAAGTTGATCCTCAGCATCTTTATAAACTAACTAGTATTGGAAATTACCAGCCTAATTTAATTCAATTAACACCTGAGGGCTTGATTCATGGTTTTAATATGAAAGTATCAAAAGTTGAAAATGATATTGCTTATTCTACAGTAAAGGAAGATGTTGAAGTAGAAATTGAGTATGGTAAATTCTCGATTGACCCTAATCTGCTAATTAAGAAAGATACAGTTTATAAAGTTGTTGAGACAGATACTGCTTTTATCAAAGTTGCAGAACTTAAAGAGCAGGCAATTGCAAAATCTCTTGAAGACAAAGCAAAAGAAGCAGCTCATCAGTTATTTAAACTTAGAAAGCGGCGCTTTAAAATTTTAACAGCTAATTATGAAGTATTACCTCCTGATGGTAAAGCTTATGAAGTTATAATAAGAGAATTGGATAAGCTAGAAAGGGAATATTTGGCTTTATTTTTAGGTAAAGAAGTAAGTGTTATGGAAAGAGGTCAGTTTTCTTATAAACCTACTGCCAATGATAAGGGTGGGGTTCTTTTTCGTATTTCACCAGATAAAGGGCTTGTTGATGTTAGCGATCTGAAAGCTGTACCAGTTCGAGTTGTGTTTAAAGACCTTGGTGTGACTTCAGAGTTACCAGTTCTTCCAGAGGATCCTAATGTTGCAATAAATTCATTAATTCATTATATAATTCCAGGGCAGGCTGAAGTAAGTATCTTGCAAGGGAAAAAGCTTCTTTATAAAAAGAGCCACTTAATTTCTCAGTTTGGTAAAGTGATGACGATGCCTTCTCAGGTTTTACTTCATGAAGGATATAAAATTGAATTTTATCCTAATACTGGCGCGATTAAGAGTATTTATAAGCAGGAATAAATCTGCGCTAGCGGGGGATAATGAGTTATCAGATGAGTTTTAGAGATAATGAAAACTCATCTGATAACTTAATAAACTAATTTATATAATAAGTTCACCTATTCCTTCTCTGATAATTTCAATATCACCAGAGGTGCAGTCCACAATTGTTGATGCAACATTACGACCAAAGTTACCATCGATAACTAAATCAACATCCTTGTTATATTTCTCGTGAATTAGCTCTGGGTCGGTTGTGTATTCGACTACTTCATCAGGATCGTGAATTGAAGTTGTCATAATTGGGTTGCCTAGTTCTTCGACAATTCCCAAGGGAATAAAATGATCGGGTACTCTAATTCCGACAGTTTTCTTTTTACTCTTAAATAGTTTTGGGAGATTGCTACTTGCTTGAAGAATAAAAGTGAAAGCCCCAGGTAAGTTTTTCTTCATCATCTTAAAAGTACTATTGTCGACCTTTGCGTATTCTGATAAGTTGCTAAGATTGTTGCAAATTATAGAAAAGTTAGCTTTATCAGCAGATATTCCTTTGAGTTTTGCAATTTTTTGAATGGCTTTGTTATTGTGTATGTCGCAGCCAATTGCATAAACGGTATCAGTAGGATAGATAATGACTCCTCCGTTTCGCAGTATATCAGCGATCTTTTGGAATTCTTTGTAGTTTGGATTATCAGGATAAAGTTTTAGTAACATTTTGGTCGATTTGGGAATTTTTTGCTTAAAGATATAAGTTTCCTTCAACTTCAGATCATTATGAATTTAATAATCAACATTTTTTTATATTTAATGGAATTCAAGTATTGTGGTGTAGATGTCTGTTCAAGTTGAACTTGATATCTTATTTAGGTACAAAAAAAAGGAGCAAAAAGCTCCTTTTTGAATTCTGTATTTTAATCAGCTTAGCCGTTTAGTTTATTGTAATCTGCCAAGAATTGTTCCAGTCCTTTATCCGTTAAAGGATGGTTTAATAAGCCTACAATGGCATTTAGCGGGCAAGTAGCAACATCAGCTCCAGCCTCAACGCATTGTAAAATATGCATGGTATGACGGATTGAAGCTGCTAGAACTTCAGTTTCAAAACTGTAGTAGTTAAACATATCTGCGATTTGTGCGATCAAATCAATACCATCAGTTCCTATATCGTCTAAACGACCAACAAATGGAGAAACGTAAGTTGCACCAGCTTTAGCTGCGAGCAATGCTTGTCCTGCAGAAAAAATTAGAGTACAGTTGGTGCGAATATTTTTAGTGCTTAAATATTTCACAGCCTTAATGCCAGCTTTTGTACATGGAACTTTAACAACAATTTGTGGGTGTAAGGCAGCTAATTCTTCACCTTCTTTAATCATTTCCTCAAAATCGGTTGCGATCACTTCAGCGCTTACGTCACCGTCTACGATATTGCAAATGTCTACATAGTGTTGTTTGATTTTATCAGAACCTTTAATGCCTTCTTTAGCCATAAGAGAAGGATTGGTGGTTACGCCATCTAGTACACCTAAATCTTGGCCTTCTTTAATCTGATCGAGATTTGCTGTATCGATAAAAAACTTCATGTTATTTTATATTAGGTTTGGTTAATGATAACCGAAATTACATTATTTTTTTTGATGATCAAAGATGAAAGGATGTTTCTTTTAAGGAGGGGATTACTCGGTTTCTATATAAACAAAAAAAGAAAGTCAACAGACTTTCTTTTTTTGTTTTGAGCCGGTGACCGGAGTCGAACCGATGACCTGCTGATTACAAATCAGCTGCTCTGACCAACTGAGCTACACTGGCAAATTGTTTTGATTGAAATAAAGCCTTCAATCTGAGCTTAAAATGGAGCCGGTGGCCGGAGTCGAACCGACGACCTGCTGATTACAAATCAGCTGCTCTGACCAACTGAGCTACACTGGCATTATTTTAATTTTTTTTACTGAGCCATTGATGAGAATTGAACTCATGACCTCTTCCTTACCAAGGAAACGCTCTACCCCTGAGCTACAACGGCATTCATATAAAAGAAGAAAAGAAAGCTTTTCAGCTTTCTTTCATTCTCTATAATTTGAGCCGGTGACCGGAGTCGAACCGATGACCTGCTGATTACAAATCAGCTGCTCTGACCAACTGAGCTACACTGGCAGGTGGATAAGCAAGCTACGTCGCATCGCTACAACCACTTACCCTTGCTGCCTTCCGACCCTGGGGGAGTTCAGTAGGAGCTGATCGCATAGTTGCTTATCCGGTGACAAAAGTAGAAAAAACTTGTTACGCTCCAAACCTTTTGGGTAACTTCTTTTCTTAATTATTCATGCTTTGCTCACAAGCGTTTTATTTTCAGTGGACTAATATTTTTATAATTCTATTTTTTTTAGATCCCTTTGTTTATTTACCCTTAACAATGCGAAAGAATGTTTATTTATCTCAAACTTTCAGTCAATATCTATCAAAATGGATATCTTTGTTTTCCATATTAAAATGGGGAACCCTAAAATATTAAGATAAAGGTTCCGATAGTATCAAATAGTAAGATTATAATAAATCATATGCAAGCAATATCAAATCCTTTATTTCGCCACAGCTTTAAGTTTGGAGCTCTAGTTGGTGGTGTTTTAATTCTGACCTCTCTCATGTTTTATTTTAGAGGAGTTCCAGTATCAGTAAATCCACAAATTACATCGATTAATTATTTTTTGATAATGACTGGAATTTATTTTGGTTTGAGAATTTATCGAAATGATGTTCTTAATGGAATTATAAGTTATGGTAGAGCTTTAGGTGCTGGAGTGCTTATTATTGGTGTTGCAGGCGCTTTTTATGCCATTTATATTTATATTCTTATTAAATATTTCGATGCTTCTATATTACAGGAATTTCTAGGTATTATGGAGAAAACTTTTATTGAAGCTAAGTATAGCGATGAACAGGTTGAGTTATTTATGTCATTATATGAAAAGATTACACCTGGTGCTTTTGCCTTTGCACAATGGTTTAGTAAATTGGGCGCTGGTTTCTTCTTTTCTTTGATTTTGGCTTTTTTCTTTAGCCGAAATTATGGAACAATGAGAAATAACTTAAATAATAAAAATCAAGACTAGCTATGGATATTTCAGTAGTAGTACCTCTATATAACGAAGATGAGTCATTGCCAGAATTATTAGCTTGGATTGATCGCGTTATGCAAGAACATAGTCTTACTTACGAAGCTATTTTAATTGATGATGGGAGTAAGGATACGTCTTGGGAAGTTATTAATCAGCTTCAGGACTTATATACTGGGGTTCGAGGGATTAAATTTCGTCGGAATTATGGAAAATCGGCAGCCTTATTCTGTGGTTTCGAAGCCGCTAAAGGTGATGTCGTAATTACCATGGATGCAGATCTTCAGGACTCCCCTGATGAAATTCCAGAACTGTATAGAATGGTGAAAGAGGAGAATTACGATATTGTTTCCGGGTGGAAACAAAAACGTTACGATCCCATAACCAAAACCATACCTAGTAAGTTTTTTAATAGAACGGCACGTGCTGTTTCAGGTATTCGTTTGCACGATTTTAATTGCGGATTGAAGGCTTATAACTGTAAGGTTGTTAAAAGCATTGAGGTTTATGGTGAAATGCATCGTTATATTCCAATTTTAGCTAAAGAAGCTGGTTTTACACAAATTGGAGAGAAGATTGTTCAGCACCAAGAGCGTAAGTATGGCGTAACTAAATTTGGATTGAGTCGATTTGTAAATGGCTTTCTCGATCTGCTTTCAATTTCATTTATGACTCGCTTTGGCAAAAAGCCGATGCACTTCTTTGGTCTTTTAGGTAGTTTAATGTTTGTTATTGGTTTCTTGTCTTCAGCTTGGATAGGTGTTCAGAAAATTGTGAGCTTAAGCCAAGGTGTTAAAGCTGCTTTAGTAACCGATAGTCCCTACTTCTATATTGCATTAACAACTATGGTAATCGGAACACAGATGATTTTAACGGGCTTTGTTGCCGAGTTGGTAAGTCGTAGTTCATCCGATCGTAATTTGTATCAAATCGATAAAGAGATCTGAAAAGAGTTATGAGTTATGAGTTGTGAGTTATGAGTTGCGAAAAAAATGATTAACTCAATTTTAGTTGACAGCCTAAGATTGCGAACTATTTATTGAATTATATGCTTAAAAGTATAATAAGACTATTATTAAAAATATTTCCTCGTCCTTTTTTAATTCGATTGAGTTTGCTGATCAACAGAATTGTTGCTCTATTTTATATGGGAAATAAGGTTGAGTGCCCTGTTTGTAACAACACGCTTCGTAAGTTTCTCCCTTATGGATACACTAAGCAAACGGGAAGGGATAATGCCCTATGTCCACACTGTTTATCTTTAGAGCGTCACCGATTGATGTATTTGTACTTGCAAGAGAAGACCTATTTCTTTACCAAGAACTTAAAGGTATTACATATAGCACCTGAGCAATGTTTTTTCAAGCGTTTTAGAGCCTTACAAAACTTAGATTATACAACTGGTGATTTGGAGTCGCCTATTGCCGACGTGCATTTCGATGTTCAGTCCATTCCTTTTGCAGATGAGACCTATGATGTAGTTATTTGTAACCATGTGCTTGAACATGTTGATGATGATGCAAAGGCGATGTCGGAGATGTACCGTATTCTTAAACCTGGAGGTTTTGCTATATTGCAAGTGCCACAAAATGCCAATGCTGAAAAAACCTATGAAGACCCTACAATCACTAATCCTTCAGAAAGAGAGAAGCATTTCTTACAGAAAGATCATGTTCGTTTGTATGGTCTCGATTATGCCGAGCGTTTGAGAGCTGTAGGTTTTAAAGTTACTGCCAATACCTTTGCGAATAACTATTCCGAAGAAGCTGCACAACGATTGGGATTACCTATGAAAGAGATTTTTTATTTTAATCAAAAGTAGATTTCTGATAAACATATTTTAGAGCCACGAACAGGTAGTAAATGCTGCTTGTTTGTGGTTTTTTAGTATCTCAAGAACTCTCGTTTTTATTGTTGATTGAAAAGTTATTATCGAAAAACGATAAATAAGTATTGTTTTACGTGTTTTTATTATTTAGGTTTGTAGCACCTAATAATTAAAAATACACCCCAAATGAGAAGTATTAATTTTTTAAGTTTCATTTTTTTCTTTTCCTATTTAATGTCTCTAGTAGTCCTTGTTATTGGAGGAATTGGATATATTATCAGTTTATTTTATGATATAGCACCAATATTTCAAATACCATTTTCAGGTATCGCTCATCTAAAAACAAATGCAGCTTATAGTTTAATGGGAGGCGAGAGTTTTATTGGAGAAGTAGATGCTAATATTACGATAAACGAGCTTGTTCCAAATACTTTTTCGTATAGACTATTTGCTCTTATTGATTTTTCTATTCTTATAACAGTAATGGTGGTGTCTTTTAGATATCTAATTAATCTATTTGGCAATTTTGGTGAAGCTAAAGAGTGGGCTGATTTCTTTACAAGGGAGAATTATGGCTTTATAAAAAAGCTTGCAGTTCTATTATTAATTGGAACTATTTATATGTTTTTGAGAGATATTATTCTTTCATGGGTATTACTTCAAGATACCATGCTTTTGGGTGAATCAATACAATTTCATCCCGATGTATCTAATTTGTCAGCTTTTATAACAGTCTTTGTTTTGTTTGGAGCAGCTAGAGTTTTTAAAGCAGCTATCGAAATGAAAGAAGAGTCGGAGTTTACCATTTAACACGAATTTATTTATGCCTATTATAACAAATTTAGATGTGATGCTTGCCAAGCGCAAGATGAGCTCAAAAGAACTGGCG
>JADGEF010000017.1:15129-33930 GCA_016744515.1 Marinifilaceae bacterium
AGTCGGAGTTTACCATTTAACACGAATTTATTTATGCCTATTATAACAAATTTAGATGTGATGCTTGCCAAGCGCAAGATGAGCTCAAAAGAACTGGCGGAACGTATTGGTATTACCATGGCTAATCTGTCCATCCTTAAATCGGGAAAAGCCAAAGCTGTTCGTTTTACAACGCTTGAAGCTATTTGTAGAGAATTGAATTGCCAACCAGGAGATCTATTCGAATATCGCCCTGCCGATTAAGTTGTTTTCAAAAGCCATAGTGTAATTTATAGCTTCCATAGCTTAGTTTTACCTTTCCATAGCCGATATGGCTCCCATAGGGTGAATATTATTCCATAGCCTAGGTTACCCGCTCTTATTGGGGCTTTTAGAGCTTTAAAGGAAAAAGGAGACTTCTATTTAAACAAAAAAAAGAGGTTTTTAGGCCTCTTTTTTTATCTGGGAATCCAAATAAGTGATAATATCATCTTCCTTATCGGGATGGAACCATTGTATTTTCTCATCCCTACGGAACCATGATAGTTGACGTTTGGCGTAGTGGCGCGAGTTTCGTTTAATCAACTCAATGGCTTTATCTAAACTTATATGTCCTTTAAAATGCTCGAATAGCTCTTTGTAGCCAACTGTGTTCATCGAGTTTAAGTCACAGAATTCAAAAAGAGACTTAGCTTCTTCAATTTGACCTTCTGCGATCATAGTATCAACACGCTGGTTGATTCTCTCGTAGAGTTCAGCTCTATCTCTGTTTAAACCAATTTTTATGATCTTGAAATCACGCTCTCTGGTTTTATTGGTTCTAAGTGAGGAATAGGGTTTGCCAGCCATCAAACAAACTTCAATGGCATGAATTACACGCTTGGCATTTTGCAAATCGACTTGATCGTAAAAAATAGGATCGAGTTCTTTTAATTCTACTTGCAATGCTTCCAGTCCTTTTTCTTCGTACCTATCGCATACCTCTTTCCTTATTTCAGGCGAAATGGTGGGGATTAAATCTATGCCATTACATACCGCATCAATATACATCATCGATCCACCCACCATTAACATCTCATCTTTATCCTTAAACTGATTTTTAAGAAGAGCCAATGTTTTCTGCTCACATTCCCACGAGCTAAAATAGTCGTGAATAGAGTGGGAGTGTATAAAGTGGTGTTTTACTGCGTCTAACTGATCAGGTTCAGGTACAGCTGTACCTATGCGCATTTCACGATACACTTGTCTGCTATCCGACGATGTGATCTCTGTATTATAGTGACGTGCTATGCGTATGCTTAAATCGGTTTTTCCTACTCCTGTAGGACCAAGTAAGACGATCAGAGTTTTAGCCATGCGTTGTTTGCGTATTATAATTAAAGCTCCTGTGAGGGGAGCTTTAGTTTTTATATTAGTGGTTATCACGAGTCAAATATTATACACTACAATGTAAATTCAGACGCAGAGTTTAATGATTGATATGATATAAATGCAAGACTAAAATATATCTTTTAAAAATCATATTTAATCAGCGTCTAAACATTCTTTTATAGTTGTAGTTAAAATTAGATTATACTTAATGAGTCGTGATAATCTTTATTGAGATACGAGCAATATTATAGAATATCTTCGTAATCGTCAAGACTTTCGAACTTAGGGTTTTCATCAGAATCGTCATCAAACTCATCCATAAAATCAAAATCCTTATCTTTTTTTGCTGATGATTTTAAATCTATTCCATCAAGATCTAAATCTTCAAGTCCATCAAGATTCATTACAATTTGTTCAGGAGTCTCACCTTCAAATAGTGCAATCTTAGGAGCTTTAACGGCAACACGTCTTCTTTCTACAGCAGTTAATTCAATATTGAAATAACGATCAGAAAAGAAATCGAACACGTAAATTAGTTGAGCGTGTTCTTTATTTATGAATTCTCTCATCATAGAAACATCCATTGCGACAATATTAACATTGTCATCATCTTCGCTGCTCATCTCAAAAAGGGCAATTTCTATACCTCTGTCGCCCATTTTATCAATCTGGAAAAAAGAAGCCATTTGAGTGTTATCGTATGCTAGTGCTTGCTGAATGGTGTTGTGAAGTTCTAGATAAGTTCCTTCGTTATCCATTTCAACTTCCATTAGGAAATCTTCTTTCTCTGGAGAAGTGATTTTTAGTTTGAATATATTCATGGTCGTTATTTTTTTATAAAGGTAGAAAAGATATAGATTTTATGAATTTAACTGGTTTAAAAATGCCATGGTGTCAACATTATCCGCATAATCATTTAGCTGTGGCTCCTGGGCTTTTCCAAATGGAATTGTATTTTCTCCAATTTGTCCTACAATGCATTGTATGTTTTCACTGTTCCCCTCAAGGTGATTTTTTAACTGTTCCAATTTCAGGTAGTGCTCGTAATGTAAAACGGCTATAGGAGAGGAGATTGAGATATCCTCTTTCATTAATAAAAAGCCATTGTCGTAATGCTTAATTGCATTCATTAAATATAGAGAACGCTGGTAGTCGTGATTGTTTGCGTATTTATTGTGATTCATAGATGTTTCATATTCCTGCCAAGCATCTAATAGTTTAGTGATGTCATAATTTTCAGGAACATATAGTTTAGATACATTTCTGCAACCTAATCCGAAATATAAAAAGACATCAAGACCTAAGTTTTTAAGTTCTTCTTCTGATTCGTTGCCAGTAATTATGGCAACTGAATTTCTGTTGCGACGAATAATATTTGGGTACTTATTAAAATAAGCCTCAAAATATCGGGCTGAGTTATTGCTTCCTGTAGCTATAATCGCATCAAAATCGTGCTTACCATTTAGGCGCTCGTTTTTGAATGAAATAAAATCTTTAAATTCTGAATTTATTTTAATTAGTAACTGAGAAATGAAATTGAGTAGACGATTATCTTTAGTCGAAAGTTTTCCAATAAATTGATGTCCAGAAATAAGAACACAAAGCATATCGTGGAATCCTACCATAGGAATGTTTCCTGCCATAATAACTGCAACACGCTTGTTTGTGTTGCAATTTGAAATTTCGTACTGACTACACCATGCGTTAAGTTTTTCTAGAGTCAAGAATGAACAGATTCCTTGAATAGATTTTTTAACGTGTGTAGGCGTAAACCATGCATTCTCAATATGTGCATGGTCAATTAAGTTGGAAAATTCATTGTAGAATAACTCATTAAGAGCATGCTCACTTTGATCATTTTTAGTTTCCTTAAATTGATCAAGAAATTGTCCAAGAGTGACAAATGCCTCTATACGTTCTGATACGTTCATTTTTAAATTTACATGATGAAAACTAGGGTAGGAGTTATAATCTATTTGCAAATATATTAAAGATATCGGTATTCTCTAAAGCTACAACTGCTGATTCGCTCACTATTTTATAATAATTTGATTATGAAATTGATCAGGATAGTTAGGATTGAAAGGCTAGCTAAAATACAATTGGACTTATAAGTCCATTTTAATCTGTATTTCAAATGTAGTATTAAACTTACGAAGAGTAAGGCTAGTGGTAAGATTGCAGGATAGGCTTGAATACTCTCCAATACGTTCCCTTTTAATAAAGAAATAAAGGCTGATTGTAAACCACAACCAGGGCATTTAATATGATAGTTCTCATAAAATTGACAAGATAAGCTATGTGATTGAAGCCAATGTATAAGTTTTTGCCACATTTAGGTTAGATTCGATTAACACATTTTCACATCTAAATGTTAAAGATATAGAAAAAAAGAGGCTTTATATTGAATTATCAGTCTGATACTAGACAAAAAAAGCGCTGCAATTACTTGCAACGCTTTTCAATATCTTAAAACGATAAATTAGTCGTTATCATCATCATCTTCTCCTTTTCTAGGTTCAAATTCCCACATGTCACTTAAGCCTTTTGTTCCATATGTACCTGCTACCATGAAACCTTTTTTATTTATGCTAAAACCAATAGCGTCAATACGAGAAAGAATTTCATTTTCCAGTTCAGTTCTTTCTATCCAATCATCCTTACTTGGATCATATTCCCAGACTTCTCTTGAATTTTGTCCTGTTCCTGTTGCAATGTAACCTAAACCGTTAATAACAAATGCTACGGCATTCGTTCTTTGAACATTTTCAGCACCATGATCTCTGTCAATATCAAGTTTTTGTTTCCAAGTTTCATTTTCAGAATTAAATTCCCAGACGTTGTCTAAGTTTTGCTCTCCAGAAACTAAGTAGGCTTTTTTACCAATTATAAATGTTGTTGCATTTGTGGTTTTACGACCATTATAGGTGTTGTTTTCTGACCAAGAAGTGCCATCAAATTTATAGAAATCACTTAAAAGGCTACGATCATCAGTATCTAATAAACCTTTACCTGTTCCTACATATGCAACGTCATTAATTCCATCACCGTCTTTGTCAAAAGCGAATGCAACAGCTCCTTGTCTTTCTGTACCAGGGAATGCTTTTGCATCCTTAAGTTTTGACCATACTTTAGTTTTAGGGTCAAACTCCCAAAAATCTTTTAATCTGTTATTATATTCATCAATACCAAGACCAATGTAACCTTTACCATTAACAGAAAAAGCAACAGCTTCACGTCTTAAAATAGCACCTTCAGGATTTAAGTCAGTTTTTTCGGGAAGAGGCGTAGCTTTTGACCAACCTCTAGTGTCTTTATTATCATTATATTTGTAGAAACTATTGTAATAATCTCCTTCTGAATAACCTAAACCCACATATACATCTTGTCCAATAGTAAAACTTACTGCTCCACCACGACCTGCACCTTTATAATCTGCTCTTCTTGCCCAGTTACCATCTTTGTCATTATCACTACCACAGCTTGTGATAAAAAGAGATAATGCAAAAAATGCCAATAATAATCCTTGTTTCATGTGTTATGATTTTATCAATAATTAATACGATTTTACTTTGAAAAGTTTCATAAGAATCTGATTTTGATTTTTCTTACGATGACAAATATAAATAAAAAACAATAAGATTGTTTTTTCTCTACATAAAAATAAGTGAGCTTTTGTAAAAATTAACAATTAATAATCGTGATTAGAAAATCTCGATATTTTATTTACATTTGTGCGTTATCCAGTTTTCTAATAAATCAATACATGGTGTTTTACCATGTTTATTCTTTATTTATATGATTAGCAATAAGTTTCTATTTAGAATGAAAAAAATAAAATCAATAGTATTTATTTCTATCCTTGCTTTACTATCCGCTTGTAACTCGAATGTTTTTGAAGAGCATGAAATTGGAGGGAATTTGATAGATCAGTCTACAAATGTATTCATGATAGATACGTTTACGGTTGAAAGTTCTACGGTCAAGTTGGACTCTGTAAGAACATCTGGATTTAAAAATTTTCTATTGGGAAAATATAAAGATCCCTATTTTGGGAATGTGAAATCATATTTTTATGGTGTGGTTGAATTTAATAAATTTGAACTTAAATTGGTTAAAGGAGAAAAGGTATTTGTTGAATTTGACTCGCTAATTTTTATAATGTATCATGAGCCTAACAAACTTCGTTTTATTGGAGATACACTGGCAGAACAGAAAATATCGATACATAGAATTACGGAAGAATTTAAAGATAAAAAAAATAAGTCGCCCTATAAAGCTCACGATAAATTAACGTACAAAGCTGAAGAGCTTGGAAGTAAGACTTTCATTCCCCGTTTAACTCTTAATAGCGTGATTGATGATATAAAAGACAAAGATCCTGAATCTAAAAGAGGAGGGATTAGAATTAAATTAGATAATGCTCTGGGAATTGATATAATTGATAAAGTTAATAGTTTAGACATAAAAATAAACGATATCTTAAAAGATAGGACCAAGTGGTTAGATTATTTTAGAGGAATTGTTTTAAAAGCAGACGATAATAATTCAGCAATTTTTTCTTTTCAAACTGGTGTAGGTATGAAAATGAGATTGTATTATCATGATCGAAATTCAAATGAATCAGGAGTGTTACGTTTTCACGATTTTCCAGTAGCGGCGAATATCTTAAATTTCACAAACCATAGTGCTGATTTTATGCCAGATAACACAGAATATGGTTTCATTCAAGAAATAAATAAGATTGAGGATATTGAAGATGATTTAAGTTCTGAAAAAACTGATAATTTAAGCTTTGTTCAAGGAGGTACGGGTTTAATGACAAAAGTAAGAATTCCTCATGTTGAGCTTTTAAATAGAATGGGGCTTACTGGTGGAATTCTAAAAGCAGAACTCGTTTTTAGTCCTGAGAAGGATAGTTATGACAAAGATTTGTATCCTTTACCATCATCTAATTTTGAACTTTATTCTACTAATAAAAAGAATTTAGTAGATATTAAACGTGCTGTTATTAATCCTAGTACAAAGAGACCATTACTCTCCAAGTATATTTATAATCCAATATATATTGATGAATCATATTATTCATTTGATATTACAAACTATGTAAATAGTATACTTTTAAATGGTCAGGAGTATGATAATGCTTTATTAATCACATTGCCTTTTCAGACCTTGGGTAATTCTGTGGAACGATTGATTATTGATAATGATAGGCATTCTAATACAAGGATGAAGTTGAAAGTAACTTACGTAGTGCAAAATTAATTAATACTAGAATAATTTAATTACTAATATATATGTGTAACATAGGAATGATTGTTAAACCTTTTTATTCAGCTAAAAGAATTATTGCACTATTGAGCATAAGCTTAGTGTTTCTAACAAGTTCTGCTATTGCTCAAAATAGTACGAGTTCTCCTTATTCATATTATGGCCTTGGTGAGCTAAGTATGAATAGTACTGGAAATAGTATTTCAATGGGAGGAGCTAGCCTTGCTTATAGAGGAGGACGAGTTTTGAATTTTCAAAATCCAGCAGCTTTAGCTCATGTCGATAGCTTGAAGTTTATATTTAATGTTGGTATGGGGGTCAAGTTTACCAATCTAAATCAAAGAGATAAGAGTGATAGTTTTAATGATTATAACTTAACCAGACTTGCTTTTGGCTTTAAAGTCTCGCCTAGATATTCTACTGCTTTTTCTATTTCTCCATATTCAAATTTAGGTTACGAAATTACAGAAAGGGAGAAAGTAATTGGTTCAGATAGATATTTGAACCGTTCTCTAAAAGGTTCAGGTGGATTGAATCAATTAACATGGTCTAATGGTGTAAAAGTTACTAAAGATTTTTCTTTAGGATTTAATGCAACATATTTATTTGGAAATAATTCAAGAGATGAAATTATAACTTTAGAGAGTGGTTCTTCCTATGTCTATCAAAACAATTCAAAACTTATTTCGAAAGGAATCTATTTAGATTTTGGTGCTCAATACCAAATGGATCTAGGAAAATATGATCTTACTTTAGGCGCTAAGTATCAACCTAAATTAGGCGTTAGTGCAAAACAGATTATTAAAGTTACAAATTATAATAGTAGTGGTGTTGGTAATTCTCCATATGATAAAACAAATAGAGGAACTTTTGATGTTCCTGAAGGCTATGGTATTGGGTTTGGATTAAGCAAGAATAAACAATTCTGGCTTGGTGGTGATTATCTTCATGAAAAATGGAGTGAAACAAAAGTATTTGAAAAGGAGAGTTCATTGAGAGATCGTAATAAATTTAGTCTTGGAATGGAATATAAGGCTGATGATGGCTATGCTAGAAAATTCTTTAAAAAGATGACTTACCGTTTAGGTGGATTTTATGATACAGGATATATTACCATTGATGATGAAAAAATTAGTACAATGGGACTTAGTTTGGGTTTTGGCATTCCAATGGCTAGAGATGGCGGAATGATAAATGTTGCAGTTGAATTTGGAACATCAGGTACAACAAGTGATGGTTTGGTTCGAGAGGATTTTACTCGAATTACAGTTGATATTAACCTTTTTGAAACTTGGTTTATAAAGAGAAAGTACCATTAGAAAATATGATTTTAAATATATACACCCGAAAGCTTCTGTTTTCGGGTGTTTTTTTGTTCTATTATTGTGCAATTTTAGAACTCTTCGTCTAATTTAGAATCAGTTAAGATAAATAATGATTAATTTCGTAAAGGATTAAAACGAAGTGTTCGTTTTATTTCGGATACTAAAACAATACAATATATACTAATTCAGGTTGATCTTGCTTAAGATATGAGATGTGAAATTTTGATATCATTAGGTAAGTATGCTGATTAAAAGAATATAATATGAAAATGATTTATAAACCCCAAGAGTACAGAATCAAAGATGAGAGAATGAAACCTTTTATTGATGAATCAGAAATTTTGGAAATTTTGGATGCAGCAGAACCTACAAAAGAAAATGTAAGAGCTGTTATTCAAAAATCATTGGCTAAAAACCGTTTAAGTATGCAAGAAACTGCCTTACTTTTGAAAACGGAAGATACTGAATTAATTGAAGAAATAAAGAAGGGAGCTCGTACTCTTAAAGAGAAGGTTTATGGTGATAGAATTGTAATTTTTGCACCATTATATGTAGGTAACAAATGTGTAAATAATTGTACCTATTGTGGTTTCCGTGCTTCTAATACAAAGCAGAAACGTACAACACTAAGCGAGACAAAGCTAAAAGCTGAAGTTAAGTCTCTAGAGGATAGTGGTCAGAAGCGATTAATTTTGGTATATGGTGAGCATCCAATGTATAATGCTGATTTTATTGCTGATTCTGTTCGAACAGTTTATTCAGTAAAGTCAGGGTCAGGAGAAATACGTCGTGTTAATATTAATGCAGCACCCTTAGATATTGAAGGTTTCAAAACGGTTAAAGCATCCGCAATTGGGACTTACCAAATTTTTCAGGAAACTTATCATCGTGAAGCTTACGCAAAATATCATTTAAGTGGGCAGAAGAGTAATTTTAACTGGCGATTAACTGGCTTAGATCGTGCTCAGGAAGCTTTAATTGATGATGTAGGTATTGGTGCACTATTTGGATTATATGATTGGAAATACGAAGTTTTAGGACTTCTTCGTCATGTGAATCATTTTGAGGCATGTTATAATGTTGGTCCGCATACAATTTCATTCCCAAGAATAAAGGCTGCTTCTGATTCAAGTATAGATCCTAAGTTTGAAGTTAGTGACGAGGACTTTATCCGATTAGTTGCAATTCTTCGTTTAGCAGTTCCTTATACAGGCTTAATTCTTACTGCTCGTGAATCAAAAGAAATTCGTACGGAAGTAATTAAGCTAGGTGTGTCTCAGATTGATGCTGGAACGAATATTCAATTGGGAGGTTATTCTGAAGAGAATCGTGAGGAGCAAGAGTTAGATCATGAACAATTTGAAATTGGCGATACAAGAAGCCTTGGTGAGGTAATTGATGAATTACTTGATAAGCAGTATTTACCATCATTCTGTACGGCTTGCTATCGTAAAGGAAGAACAGGTGAGCATTTCATGGAATTCTCTGTTCCTGGCTTTATAAAGCGTTTCTGTACACAGAATGCTATACTTACGCTAGCTGAATACCTAGAAGATTATGCAACAGTTGATCAAAAAACAAAAGGGTACAAGCTTATAGATGTGAAAATTGAAGAATTAAACAAGAAAGATAGTCTAAAAGTTGCGCCATTATTAGAGCGTTTAGACAAAGTTAAACATGGTGAAAGAGATCTATATTTTTAGATTATTTATTCATAATATTTCATAGAAAAGCCCGATTTTAATCGGGCTTTATTGTTGTTTTTAAACAAGAGCTTTGTCCATTTCTATTATAAAGTTACTGCCTTGTCCAATTTCACTTTCGCACCAAACTTTACCTTCCATTGCTTCTACATATTTCTTTACAATAGAAAGCCCTAAGCCTGTGGAACGTTCTCCGGCAGTTGGTTTAGCACTTAGGATTTGGAACTTGCCAAACATTCTTTTTTGATCTTCAGTTGAGATTCCAGGGCCTTCATCTTTAACCATGGTTTTTACCTTATCCCCATCTTCCCAAACTTTCACCCATATCTCCTTATTTGAAGGAGAGAATTTAATAGCATTAGAGATCAAATTTTCATAAACCTGAGTCATATATTCAGGATCAACATTCACATACGTATCTGCTGGGTCAAAATGTAATTTGATGTGCTTTTGTTCAAGTTTCTCTTTAAAGTTGTTATTAACGATATCAAATAGTTTAGAAAGATTAATTTTTTCGAGCTGTAAATTAATGCTTTTCGATTCGATCATCTTAACATCAAGAATTCTAGTAATCATTTTATTCATTCGATTGAGCGCATCAAGCATATAGTCTATATTCTTAATGTCTTCGGGATGATTACTGTTTTTTATTTGTGCTTTTAAGTACTCTGCAATTGTAAGAGTCGATGTTAATGGGTTCTTCAAGTCGTGGGCAATAATGCCGATCAAGTGATTCTTTTCATTATTTAATTCTGTGAGCTCAGAATTTTTGTTGAGAATCTCCTCTTTTTGTAGGTTGATATTATTGTTTGCTTTTTGAAGCCACTTGGCCTGTAATTCTATTTTCTGAAATATTTGTGCATTTTCTATAGCAATGCTAGTGTATACAGCTATATTTTGTAAGAGACTTAAGTGGTAATCCTTAAAAGCATTTTTCATGAAGCTTTGAACCGTAATCACGCCTATAATTTCACCCTTTACCTTTAGAGGCAGATAAATAACTGATTTTGCGATTCGAGTATTTTTTAATGGAATGACTTCTTTAACGTATTTTGAAGCTTCTTTGTCAATATCATTTATTACGATTTCTGTTGCGTTATTGTAGCAGTATACTGCAAGCCTATTAGGATCATTTAAGTCCAATCTAATATCGTTTATATCATTACCATCTTCTTTAAATCTAGGGAAGTAAAGATATTCTTTATTTTTGTCGTAAACGCCAATTCCAAATATAGAAGCATCCATTAATTCTTTTATAGACTGATATGCAGAGTCTGTGATACGCTCAAATGAAAGGTTTGCTGTTATTATCTTCCCAATATCATTTAAATGAATAAGATTCATGTAGGATTTTTGAAGAAACTGCGATTGTTGAAGAATTTCTTCTTTTTGCTCTTCTAGGGCTTCTTTCTTTTTCTCAATTTCAGTTTTCTGAGATCTAATTTCTTTGGTTTTATCAAATACCATTATCTCTAGAACCTTTTGCTTGTTACGGATGTTAATCAATCTAATTTTAATAGTTAAGAAGACAATAATGGTTAGGAAGATAACCAGTAGTGACATAAACCACCAAGTTAGCCACCATGGAGGAAGTATGGTGAATGTATATTCGTATGGAGTAGGTGTCCATATACCATCACTATTCGAGGCTTTAATCTTGAAAGTATAAGTTCCATGAGGAATTCTAGAATATATGGCTTCAGATTTATTGGTTACTGGCGACCATTCTTTATCTAGCCCCTCAAGTATCCACTTGTATTGTACTTTTTCTGGTGATTTGTAACTTAATGCCTCAAAGTTAAATGTGAGGTGGTGAAGATCATGAGTAAGTTTTAAATTCTGAGGTATAAAGAACCATGGGCTAACCTCACTAGATTTGTTTATAAGTTTTTTACTTTTCCAATTAACTCTTTTAAAGAATAAATGAATGTCAGTTAGCTGAATGATAGGAGGTGTGATATTGATTTCATCATTAGTAGGGTTAAATACCATAGCACCATTTATAGTTCCAAACCAAAGGTTTTGTTCTGAATCAATGTAGTTACTACCACCATTGTTCTCAATCCCGGTAAAACCATCATATTTATTATAGTTTCTGATCTTGTCAACATTGCCAGATAGGTCGATAGAAATACGATCAACACCATTTTGTGTACCTGCCCAAATATTTCCTTCTTGATCTGTAAGTACAGAATAAGTAATATCTGAACTTAAACCATCTTCAGTGCCTATGTTAACCCATCTTTGATCGTCCCAATAAGAAAGTCCGCCGCTAAAAGTTGCAGCCCATATACGTCCTAGTTTATCCTCGCAGGTTTGTAAAATCCAATTGTGGCTAATACCATCATTTTTATCGTAATTGATAATGTTGTCTCCGTCAAGTACAGAGACTCCTTGCATATGCGAAATCCAGAGTCGATCTTTAGAATCAAAAAATAAATTATTGATATTATCGGTGGTTAAGCCATGACTCTCATTATTTATGGTATGTTTTTTTCCATTGTTAGCGATAAATATAAGGTCACGAAGTCGTGAGAACCAAATTCCATCTTTCGTAGAGCAGATATTGGTGACAACAGCATTAGGCTGGAGACCATAGTTTGTTGAAACATTCTTAATTTTTCCTTTATTGAATTCAAGTAAACCATTTTTAGTTGCAATGAGCATATTTCCATTTTCGAGTTCTTGAAAATCGGTTACTCTATTTATGGAGGGGTGATTTTCTGAATCAACTATTTCAACCATCCCGTTCTTGAATCGTACAATACCTTTTCCCGAAATACTGAACCAAAAGTATCCTTTTGAATCTTGGGTGGTAGCTAATACAATATTCCCTCCAATGATATTTGAGAAATTTAGAGAAAGGAATTTATTAGAGCCATATTTAATCAGACCATTTCCATTAGTTGTAAGCCAAATATTTCCTTCTGTGTCTTCAAGAACATTATTTATATAAGGAGATATTAAACCTCTCTTTTGATCAATAATCTTTGTCTTGCCTTTAGATACAGTTGCAAGTCCAACATCTTTAATACAAATCCAAAGTTTATTTTTGGAATCAATACTGATATTGGTAATGTTTTCTGGATTGATTGAGTCTGGAAGATCAAGTTTTGATATGACATTGTTTTTAGTCTTATAAATACTAAATCCGTATCCATACTTATAAATACGATACCAACATTCCTGTTCAGAATCAAAAAAGGAAGGAATGATAATTTGATTTTTAAAAAGAGGTTCATTGTTTAAAGGAGATTTTGCTAATTCTCCATCTTTATACTCATACAAAGCATTTCTAGTCGATATTAAAATTTTTCCAGAAGGATCTTTTAGAATTGTAAATACTTTATTTTCTGTACTCAGTTCAGGATATAATTTACTCGCATTATAAAATCGCCCATTTTCAAGATAGACGAGAGTCCTTTGTTTGTTTTTTATTCCTATTGCCCATATTTTGCCATCAACACCTTCTTGAATTTGAAAATATCTAGCAATAGGTAAGCTATCTTTTTCGCTGTAATTGATGAAATTTATTCCGTTGAAAACGCTAATTCCTACACTTGTTCCTATCCATATGTTTTCATTCTTATCCTGAAATAAAGATCGAATATTATTGTCTGCTAATCCATGATCGTTATTGTAAGAAATGAATTGTTTCCCGTTAAAACGAGATAGTCCTCCACCATTGGTTCCCAACCATAAATTACCTTTTTTGTCTTGGATTAATGAAGAAACCTCAGATTGTGGTAAGCCTTCTTCCAAAGAATAATTGGTAAAACTATAATGTTGGGTAAAGCCTGAAAGGGTGAGTAGGATTATGGCTACTAATAGTGTTATTTTAATGAAGTGGTTGTTCATATAATTAGTGCTTTTCTAATGACATAAAAATTGTCAATTTTAGCATGTGCCTGACTTTGATTATAATCTCTGTACATTAGAAATTAAAATGGTTTTAAGTGATGTTTTAAATGAAATAAGCTTTGTGTAACAGCTGTAAAAGGTACAAATTTTTTTAAGGATTTTAAAATTATAAGTTTATGCTTAAATTAAGCGGAATAATTGATGAAGTAGGTATTTTAACAGTTCGTGAGATATGAGATTTGAGACATGAGATGATTTACAAACTGCTTACAATCAACAACATTAATAAAATACCACAGGCTTTCAAACACTCTCATTATCAATACAAAACAAAATCTTACCGAACTATTGTGTTTAGAATTGAACTTGAAATATCAATTAATATTTGTTATTTACTGCTTTTCAAATGAGTTAAGTTTTATTCTTTTTTGAATAAAATATTAGAAATGAAAAAAAGCGATCTCAGAATTACATCTGAGATCGCTTCTTTTTTTATCTTATACCAAATTGATTTTAGCCTTTGCTTATCTTCGCTGTT
Source organism: Marinifilaceae bacterium (assembly GCA_016744515.1). GTDB lineage: Bacteria > Bacteroidota > Bacteroidia > Bacteroidales > Marinifilaceae > Ancylomarina. The sequence goes on from JADGEF010000017.1 coordinate 29,181, forward strand.
GTGTTTCAGTCTTCTGTGAGATTCGTAAATTCGTATCTACTTTAAACAAGACGTTTCATTCACCTTTAGGCACTTATAAATACTCTAAAATACTTTAGGCACTTTTATTAACGTCTCGATTTGTAATGTAAAGAGTCACCCCATTGTCCGTATCCAATTTCGCCATCAGCCATATTGATCCTGGCTTCCATGCAGTTTGTGCAGTCATCAGCCCCTTCGTCAATACAAGGCTTGTTTTGATACAATAAATAGTTGGCTCTTTCTCGGGTAGGAGTGATGTTTGGCATGATAATATTTGCACCAATCTTTAATGCTTTTTCTCTTCCTAGAGGATCTATAGCTTGTAGAGCAGTTGCTGAAGCGATATTAATATCTTTCATAATGATACGTAGAACAGCAATCATTCTGAGAGTCAATCTGAATCTATCCTTTTGACTCATTAACAGATCTTTGTGATCGTAAAGAGGTGTTTGATCATGTTCAATGAAAGGTCCCATTCCAACCATATCGATATCAAAGTCCTTCATGAAAATAATGTCGTTTGCTAAATCTTCATAGGTTTGAAACGGAAGCCCAATCATAACACCAGTACCTGTTTGGTAACCTATGTCTTGCAAGGATTTCAGACATTTTAAACGAGTCGCGTGAGAGTGTTCTTCGTTATCAGGATGAATTTTGTTATATAATTTAGGATTACTCGATTCTACACGTAGAAGATAACGATGAGCACCAGCATCGAACCATTTTTGATAAGTTTCGTGGCTTTGTTCTCCAATCGAGATCGTTATACCAAGTTCATTATTGCTAAGTTTCTTAATCTCTTTTAATAGATTGCAAATTCTTTTAATAAAAGCAGGATCAGAACGTTCACCGCCTTGAATTACCAAAGAGCCATAATTGTGTTCATATGCAAATTTGGCGGCTTTTAGAATTTGATTATCGGCTATATCGTAACGATTAACCATTTTGTTAGATGCACGAATACCACAGTACAAACAATCTTTTTTGCAGATATTCGAGAATTCAATTAAACCTCGAAAATAAACCTTGTTTCCAATATGTTTGAGTTTCACTTCGTGTGATCTCTTAAATAATGCTTTTTCTTGTTCTCCACTAGCTTTTAAAAGTCGAATGATTTCGGTCTTTGTAAAATTAGTTTTTTGCAATAATGTATTGAAACTGATATTCATGTATGTCGACTTAGGCTATCAAAACGTGGTGTTAAAATCAATATTTTTTAATGTTTGTGTTACAAAAATAGTGATTAATTCCTAAGTAGTTGTCTAGCTTAATTAGTATTTGGAGTTTAAAACTCTAAACTCTTTATTTGGTTTAGCTTAATTAGTTTTAAAGGGGGATTCTAAAATGAAAGAAATTAATCAAGTTCGTCTAATTTATTGTGTGATACTCATCAATTTTAATATGGAGCGCAAACGATTGTTTTAGAACTGATCTAAATTATTAGTTTTTCTCCAATAAATAGGCTTTCGCTTACAGTTTCCTACCATTTCTTCTTTTTAGAGTGTTGATTCTTACTATATTTGTGCGAATTTTGATAAATTATTAGTAATAAGTGCCTAAAGTATTTGTAAGTGACTAGGGTATCTAAAAGTTATTTTACAACTATAAGTACTCTTAACTCATAAACTCTAAGTACTAAAATATATAACAATGATAAACGAACAGTTATTAAATCCTAAAAGTATTGTAGTTGTCGGAGGTTCTGACGATGTACAAAAGCCAGGCGGTAAAGTTTTGAAAAACCTTATCGATGGTGATTTTAAAGGAAACTTATATGTTGCTAACCCAAAGTTAGACGAGGTTCAAGGCGTTAAGTCATATAAAAATCCTCAAGATTTACCTGAGGTAGATTGCGCTATTATAGCGATTGCTGCTAAATATTGCCCACAGACAATCGAGTTGTTGGCAAAAGAAAAAAACACACGTGCTTTTATTATTCTTTCTGCTGGTTTTAGTGAGGAGAACGAAGAAGGTGCTGAGTTCGAGAGACAAATTGTTGAGACTGTAAACTCAGTAGGTGGTTCTTTAATTGGACCAAACTGTGTTGGTGTACTTAATCCAAACTATAATGGTATTTTCACAACGCCAATTCCATCTTTAGATCCTAAAGGATGTGATTTTATCTCAGGCTCTGGTGCAACTGCTGTTTTCATCATGGAATCAGGTGTACCTAAAGGACTTTCTTTCTCAAGCGTATATTCAGTAGGTAATTCAGCTCAAATGGGAGTTGAGGAGATTATTAAATATATGGATGAGAGTTATGATCCAGAAACTTCAAGTTCAGTTAAATTATTATATATCGAGAACATCGATAAGCCTGAGATGTTGTTGAAGCACGCTTCTTCTTTGATTCGAAAAGGATGTAAGATTGCAGCTATCAAGTCTGGTAGTTCTGAAGCAGGTTCACGTGCAGCTTCTTCACATACTGGTGCTTTGGCTAGCCCTGATGTTGCAGTAAATGCACTTTTCAAAAAAGCAGGTATTGTTCGTTGTTCTGGTAGAGATGAGTTAGCTACTGTAGCGTCTATCTTTATGCACCCTGAGTTGAAAGGTAAAAACATTGCAGTTATCACTCATGCAGGTGGACCAGCAGTAATGCTTACCGATTCACTTTCGAATAATGGTTTAGATGTACCTCATATCGAAGGACCAAAAGCTGATGCTCTTTTAGAGAAGCTTTTTGCAGGTTCTTCAGTTGCCAACCCTATCGACTTTTTGGCAACAGGTACTGCCCAGCACTTGGGAGATATTATTGATGCCTGTGAAAATGATTTTGATAATATCGATGCAATGGCTGTTATTTTCGGTAGCCCAGGCTTATTCCCAGTATACGATGTTTACGATTTGTTGGATGAGAAGATGAAGCAGTGCAAAAAGCCTATTTATCCAATCCTTCCTTCAGTAATTAACGTTAAGGATGAGATTGAACACTTTCTTGCAAAAGGTAGAATCAATTTCCCTGATGAGGTTGTGTTTGGTGATGCATTAGCTAAGGTTTATAACACACCTAAGCCACAGCCTGAGAATGTTGTTACTCCTGAAGTTGATAAGAAAGCGATTCGTGCTATTATTGATGAGGCTGATAATGGTTATTTAGCTCCAGAGAAAATTCATGCTTTACTTGACGCTGCAGGAATCGATCGTTCGAAAGAAGGCGTTATTGATACTGTTGATGCTGCTAAGGCGATGGCTAATGAAATTGGGTACCCAATGGTAATGAAAGTTGTTGGTCCAGTTCATAAGTCAGATATTGGTGGTGTTGTATTAAATGTGATGAATGAAGAAACTGTAGTTGCTGAATTCGAACGTTTAATTAAGATTAAAGATACTTATGCAGTAATGATGTGTTCTCAAATTAGCGGAACGGAAGTGTTTATTGGGGCTAAGCGTGAAGAGAAATTCGGACACATGGTTCTTTGTGGTCTTGGAGGAATCTTCATCGAAGTATTTAAAGATGTGAAAGCAGCTTTAGCTCCAATTTCAGTTGACGAAGCTCATGAGATGATTCGTGGATTACAATCATACGGTATAATTAAAGGTATGCGTGGACAAGAGCCAGTAAACGAAGAGAAGTTTGCTGATGCTGTTGCTCGTGTTGCAGCTCTAATGACTGTTGCTCCAGAGATTTTCGAAATGGACTTAAATCCACTTCTAGGATCGAAAGATGCAGTAGTTGCAGTTGATGCTCGTATTAGAATTGAGAAAGACATGTAATATCAGTGATAAAGTAAAAATGGATCATCTTTACTTCTTCATTTGTTTACCTTTTTACTTAGTCCCTTTTTTACTTCTTTACTCATTAACCTTTTTACTCTTTAACTTGTTTACTTAAAAATATGAGAAAGCTTAAAGATTTAAGCCTAAACGAAAAGCTGATGATCAGTTTCGTTATCATTCTTTTAATAGCTACTGCTCTAAATTGGAGTAATATTTATAAAGGAATGCAGAAAGGCTTCGATATTCATACAGAACAGCCAGCTAAATAAGTTGGGAAATACCCGAGGCTTTGGTCTCGGGTATTTATTTATAATATGCAATTGATAGAATATTAGTAGTATGAATTTGCTGTTATCTAGAGAGGAATAGTTTTTGACTGAAGCCGTAAATCATCTAATATCTCACATCTTGATACTAAAAAAATAAACAAATGAAAAAACAAGATTTAATATTTATCCTTTGTGTTGTAGCGTGCTTTATGCCATTTTTCCTTTCGGAAGATGTCTTTAATTTTTATGTGAATTATAATAAAGCTCACGGTATGATTACCAGTTTTATCAAGTTTGCAATGCTTGCAACTTTGGGTGAGGTTATTGGTTTGAGGATGAAAACCGGTGTGTACAATCAAAAAGGTTTTGGTATTTTACCAAGAGCAATTGTTTGGGGATTTTTAGGCTTAACTATTAAGTTATCTTTTGTGATTTTTGCAACAGGAACACCAATATTTCTAGCTTATTTAGGACTCGAAGGTGCTACTGAAATTATGAAGGGGGCTTTTAGTTCTGAGAAACTATTGGTTGCTTTTGCAATTTCAGCTTGTATGAATTTAATTTATGCGCCAGTTATGATGACCTTGCATAAAATCACCGATATTCACATTATTGATAATGGAGGAACTATTGGTGGTTTATTGAAGCCAATTCAGTTTTCAAATATCTTTCAGAAATTAGACTGGGGTGTACAATGGAATTTTGTTTTTAAAAAGACAATCCCATTTTTCTGGATTCCAGCA
>JADGEF010000017.1:34030-39465 GCA_016744515.1 Marinifilaceae bacterium
AAGCCAATTCAGTTTTCAAATATCTTTCAGAAATTAGACTGGGGTGTACAATGGAATTTTGTTTTTAAAAAGACAATCCCATTTTTCTGGATTCCAGCACATACTTTCACTTTTTTATTACCTCCCGATTATCAGGTTCTTTTTGCAGCAGCATTAGGAATTGTATTGGGGGTATTGCTTGCTGTTGCAAGTTTGAAAAGTGCTAAATAATTATAACTTTGTAGAGGATTGAAAATTATAGATTTTAAATCCTCTATTTTTTTATAAAAAGCATGGCTGATCTTAATTTTTCGATCACTATGTTTTATCTGAAGTCTCATCTCTTTTATACTGAAAATATGACAAAAATTGGATTGTTTTATGGACCAACGGAAGGTAACGTAGAAAAAGTAGCAAAACTTATTGCTAGCAAAATCGGAAATGTAGATTTAGTAAAAGTTAAAGAAGTGGATGCAGATGTATTCGATAAGTATGATAATATCATTTTAGGTATTTCTACACTTGGAAAGCACACTTGGTCTTCGGATAATGAAGGAAATGATTGGGATCAATTTCTTCCAAAATTAAATGGTGCAGATTTAAAAGGAAAGAAAGTAGCAATTTTTGGTCTTGGAGATCATATTGCATATGCTGATTTCTTTGTTGATGCAATGGGGGAATTATTTGAAGTTGTAAAAGAAACTGGAGCTACTGTTATTGGCGGTGTTAGTAATGAAGGTTACGAGTATAATGAATCTCGTGCATTTGTTAATGGTAAATTTGTTGGTTTACCAATCGATGAAGATTTTGAAGATGATTTAACTGAAGAAAGAGTAGATAATTGGTTGAAAATTATCTTACCTGAAATGAAATAAAGCAAGTCTAGACTTGTTGATTAAGGTTCACTTATTTTAAGTGAGCTTTTTTTATGCTCAAAACTATCAATTTCGTAATTTTATAACGATTACTTGGTTTGGATTATAATTATATGTGCCTTGTTTGTTTTAAATTGAAAGGAAAATTCGTAAAATTGCATATAATTTGATTTAAATAATAACTCTTAATTCGATGAATATGAAAACCCCCATAAATTCTCAAATAGTAGATAGTAAATTAGCTGTATGTGAAATTGATAAAATGGAAAATGCAACCATTCGTGACGTTGTGCGTGTGGTGAATATGATTGAAGAGGAGAGTGGAGATAAATTCATCCGTATGGAAATGGGAGTTCCAGGTTTAGCTGCCTCTAAATATGGAATTGAAGCTGAGAAAGCAGCTCTTGATAATGGTGTCGCATCGGCATACCCAATGCTCGAAGGTGTAAAGGTTTTGAAAGAAGAAGGTTCTAAATTTATTAAGAACTTTATGAATATCGATTTGGACGCAGAAGGTGTTATTCCAACTGTTGGTTCTATGCAAGGTGGTTACGCTGCTTTTATGGCTGTTTGTTCAGCTACCGAAGGGAAGGATACCATTTTATTTGTTGATCCAGGCTTCCCAGTTCAGAAAACTCAGATGGATGTTTTGGGGATGAAATATGAAAGTTTTGATATCTACGATCATCGTGGCGATAAACTACAGGAGAAGTTAGAGGCAATTATGTCAAAAGGAAATATTGCAGGAATTCTTTACTCTAACCCAAATAATCCAGCTTGGATTTGTATGAACGAGGAAGAGTTGAAGACTATTGGTGAGATGGCAACAAAGTACGATGCAATTGTATTGGAAGACCTTGCTTATTTTGCTATGGATTTCAGAACAGATCTTTCTCAGCCAGGAGTTGGACCATATCAGCCATCAGTTGCTAAATATACCGATAACTATATCTTGATGATTTCTAGTTCAAAAGCATTCTCATATGCAGGACAGAGAATCGGTTTAATGTGTATCTCAAATACGCTTTATAATAGAAGATACGAAGGAATGAAGAAGCGTTTTGGCTTGGATAAATTCGGTGATGCAGTTGTATTTAGAATTATTTACACACTTTCTTCTGGTGTATCTCACTCGGCTCAGTATGGCTTACACGGTATGCTAAAAGCTGCTAACGAAGGCAAATTCAACTTTGTTGAAAATGTAAGAGAATATGGCGAGCGTGCTAAAATTATGAAGAAGATGTTTATGGATAACGGTTTCGATCTTGTTTATAGCAACGACCTTAATATGCCTTTAGCCGATGGGTTTTACTTCACAATCTCGTACCCAGATCTTACAGGACCAGATTTGAATAAGAAACTTTTATACTATGGTATTTCGGCTATTTGCTTGAACGAAACAGGAAGTTTGAAAGAAGGACTTAGAGCTTGCGTTTCTCAAATTTCAAGAAGTCAATTCGATGATCTTGAGTACCGTTTGAAAGAGTTTCATAAGCATCATCAAGTATTAGCTTAATCGAATTTCGATTCACTCAAAATATGTATCTATATACGATATAGAGTACTTACGGATTTTTAGAATATATGCCCTTTAAGTAACGAATTAGTTACTAAAAAGGGCATAATTTATTTAGACTGATTGTAAATTTATTGTATTTGTGATAAATTGTAAGGTGAAGCGTGAAAATCGCTTTTGATTTGTTACCTTTATCGGGCAAATTAATATTTAATTCTTTAAAATATATAAACGCTATGGCAAAATTCAAAGGTGCTATTGTTGTTGATACCGAAAAATGTAAAGGTTGTGGCTTATGCGTTGTAAGTTGCCCTACAAAGGTTATCGAACTTGCACGTGACGTAAATGGTAAAGGTTACCATTATGCGCATATGGCCAATCCAGATGCATGTATTGGTTGTTCAAGTTGTGGTTTAGTTTGTCCTGATACAGTTATTACTGTTTACAGAATGAAAGTAAGCTAAATTTCTATTTAATCAAAATCTGAAAATCTTAAAAATATTCTTGTAATGGGAGATATTCGATTAATGAAGGGGAATGAAGTGATTGCTGAAGCAGCTATTCGTTGTGGATGTGATGGGTATTTTGGTTACCCAATTACACCTCAGTCCGAAATTATGGAGACCCTTATGATTCGCCGACCTGAGCTAGAAACCGGAATGGTTGTAGTACAGGCAGAGAGCGAAGTTGCTGCAATTAATATGGTGTACGGTGGTGCGTCTTGCGGTAAAAAAGTAATGACATCTTCATCTAGTCCTGGGATTAGTTTGAAAGCTGAAGGTCTTACTTACCTTGCAGGTGCCGAACTTCCTGCTTTGATCGTTAATATTGTACGAGGAGGACCAGGTTTAGGTACTATTCAGCCAGCTCAGTCTGACTATTTTCAAGCTGTAAAAGGTGGCGGACATGGTGACTATAAGCTGATTGTTTTGGCTCCTGCCTCAGTTCAAGAAATGAACGACTTTGTAGACTTAAGTTTTGAGCTTGCATATAAATATTTGAATCCAGCAATGATTCTTTCTGATGGTGTAATTGGCCAAATGATGGAGAAAGTTGAATTGTCTGAATTCAAACCACGTTGGACTGCTGAAGAAATTGAGAAAATTTCTGGATCATGGGCAACTACTGGAAAGAAGAAAGGTGTAACTCGTAGAATTTCTACATCTCTAGATCTTGATTCAGCTAAGCAAGAAATCTTCAACCACAAATTGCAAGCGAAATATCGCGCAATGGAGGAGAACGAAGTTCGTTTCGAGAAGATCGATTGTGATGATGCTGATTACTTATTCGTAGCTTACGGTTCAAGCGCTCGTATCTGCCAAAAAGCTATCGAAATTGCACGTGCAAAAGGCATTAAAGTTGGTTTGTTACGTCCTATAACTCTTTTCCCTTACCCAACTAAAGCTATTCAAGCAATGCTTGGTCAAGTAAAAGGAATCCTTTCAGTAGAAATGAGTGCTGGTCAAATGGTCGAAGATGTTCGTTTGGCAGTTAGCGGTAAAGTGCCAGTAGAGCATTACGGTCGTTACGGTGGAATCATTCCTACTCCTGATGAAGTAGTTGAAGCATTAGAACAAAATTTTTTAGGAGAATAAGTTATGACAGCAACAACAGAGCTTAAAAATATAATTAGCGAAGAGAACTTGATCTATAGTAAGACTCCAGTTCTTTTAGATAACGAAATGCATTACTGCCCGGGTTGTACTCACGGTGTAATTCACAAGGTAATTGCTGAAGTTATTGAGGATATGGGTATTCAAGAAGAAACAATTGGTGTTTCTCCAGTAGGATGTTCAGTATTAGCATACAATTATTTAGATATCGATTGGCAACAAGCTGCTCACGGTCGTGCTCCTGCATTGGCTACAGCAACTATTCGTTTAATGCCTGAGAAATATGTATTTACTTACCAAGGAGATGGCGATTTAGCATCTATCGGTTGTGCCGAGATTATGCACGCTTGTAACCGTGGCGAAAACATCGTTGTATTCTTTGTGAACAATGGTATTTACGGTATGACTGGTGGACAAATGGCTCCAACAACTCTTGAGGGACAAGTAACTGCAACAACGCCTTACGGACGTGATTGCAAGACTACAGGTTTTCCAATGAAGATTTCTGAAATGGTGTCTTTATTACCAGGAACTCGTTTTGTGACTCGTCAGTCAGCGGAAACTCCAGGTGCAGTTCGTAAATTGAAAAAAGCGGTTAAAAAAGCATTTGCAAACACCAGAGAAGATAAAGGGATCTCATTCATCGAGATTGTTAGTACTTGTAGTTCAGGATGGAAACAAACGCCTGTACAGTCTAACGAGTGGATGAAAGAACATATGTTTCCATATTACCCACTTGGTACATTAAAAGACGAGTAAATTACATTAGGGATAGAGCTAGATTAACTTTATGGTAGATTATTTAGAACAATCAACGATCTATCCCATTATCGATTAAAACTGTAAAAAAATGACTGAAGAAATTATAATTGCAGGATTTGGTGGTCAAGGTGTACTTTCAATGGGTAAAATTCTTGCTTACTCAGGTATTATGCAGGATCAGGAAGTATCATGGATGCCATCATACGGACCTGAAATGCGTGGAGGTACAGCTAACGTAACTGTAATTCTTAGCGACGATCGTATTAGTTCACCCGTATTGAAGAAATTCGATACAGCTATTATTCTTAACCAGCAATCAATGGATAAGTTTGAAGAGGATATTAAGCCAGGTGGAACTTTATTATATGATCCAAACGGTATTGTACGTCACCCAGAAAGAAAGGATATTAATATCTTTAGAATTCCTGGTGCGGCATTAGCTACTGAAATGGGTAACCCAAAGACATTTAATATGGTAATTATGGGTGGTTTCCTTAAAGTGAAGCCTATTGTAAAACTTGAAAATGTTCAGAAAGGTCTTGAGAAATCATTACCAGAGCGTCATCATAAATTGATTCCTTTAAATATTGAAGCTATTCAAAAAGGAATGGATAACGTTGAAACTGTAATATCTTTATAGAGAAACAACAATAACAACAATAAATACTATCCAATTGTTAAAGGGCAGTC
>JADGEF010000160.1 GCA_016744515.1 Marinifilaceae bacterium
TATCTACTTATTTGAGAGTTCTTTCTATTTTTTAGATGTTTCTTCAACAAAATACTTCTTGTGAAATAGAAGTATCAATGTTACCCCAATCGTAATGTATGAATCTGCCATATTAAAAACTGGACGGAAGAACACAAAATGATCTCCTCCCCAAACAGGGAACCAAGAAGGAAAATTACCATCAACCAAAGGGAAATAAAGCATATCGACAACTTTACCATGTAGGAAAGAAGAATAACCTCCTGCTTCAGGTAAAAAGCTTGCTACTTGATAATAACTACCGTTAAAAATCATACCATAAAAAGCAGAATCGATAATATTACCCATTGCTCCAGCAAAGATTAATCCTATGGATAAAATCAACCCTTTAGGTGCTTTCTTCTTACAAAGGTCATTTAAATACCATCCAATACCACAAATTGCGACAATTCGAAAAAGACTCAGAAAAATCTTTCCCCACTTACCTGCCAACTCCATACCGAAAGCCATTCCATTATTCTCGATAAAGTGGATGATAAACCAATCACCTAATACTGGAAATTCTTCTCCAAGCATCAAATGAGTTTTAATCCATATTTTAAAAATTTGATCGAGTATTAAAAGCACAACAATAAAGAGTGCAGATTTTTTTATTAAGGACATGCTATTGTTTTAATGTTAAAATTTCAACGATTACGATTGAATATGACAATCATGGTTCGCTAGAAAACCAAATTAACGGTTCACATTACTGATGGTTATTTTCTTACATAACTAACAGCTCCCGAATATAAACAAAAATGATTGGAAGATTTCTCTCCCAATCATTTTCTATATGTTTTAATTTGTTCTTAAAGTTGCTTGTTCTTCGCATCAATACTAAGCGTAGCATGGGGAACAGCGCGCAATCTTTCTTTAGAAATCAAGTTTCCTGTCTCACGACATACACCATAATTCTTATTCTCAATTCGAATAAGTGCAACTTCTAAATGACCAATGAATTTTGCCTGACGCTGTGCCAATCTCCCAGCCTCTTCTTTCGACAAAGTTGCAGCTCCTTCTTCCAAAACTTTAAAAGTTGGAGAAGTATCTTCAGTGTCGTTTCCTGAGCTATTTGAAATAACAGCCTTCAAGGTTTCATAATCTTTCTTAGCTTTTGCGAGTTTTTGAGTAATCAATTCTTTGAACTCCTCTAACTCTTCGTCTGTATAGCGTTTTCTTTCAGTCATAAATTTTAGATTTGATCCTAAAGATAACAAAAAAAGTTTCACACACTAAGCTTTTTAATTCGAATATATGTTTCGATTCCAGCTTCTATTTCTACTGCTTTCGCATCCTCTCCTTCGATCTTCTCAACCAAACTTACTGATTCAGCGAGAGTTTGACTTCCAATATAATCTTTATGAGTTGTAACCGCTTCGTTTATGGCATCATGCATCGCAATTTCCAATGAAATCTTATCTGTAACATCGAAATCACTATCCTTACGCAAATTCTGAATTCTATTGATAAATTCACGAGCAATACCTTCCTGACGTAACTCATCAGTTATGTTTACATCAAGTGCAACTGTAAGCTTTCCTTCGTTAGCAACTAACCAACCTGGGATATCCTCTGAGACAATCTCAACATCTTGCAATGTAAGAACGACATTCTCATCGTTAACAAGAATAGTAAATTCTGATGCTTTCTCGAATGTTACGATATCATCCTGATTCATCTTAGCAATCACTCCAGCAATTTGCTTCATGATCTTACCATGCTTAGGTCCAAGAGTCTTAAAGTTTGGTTTAATCTTCTTAATTAATACACCTGAGGTATCCGTAATGAATTCCATTTCTTTCACATTAATCTCAGAAAGGATAATGCCTTTTACAGCTTCTAATTGAGGAATTATGCTTTCGTCAAGAATTGGAACCATAATCTTACTCAATGGCTGACGTACACGAATCTTCACCTTACGACGAAGACCTAATACCATAGAAGAAATCTTCTGTGCCATATCTTGTCTTTCCTCAAGAGCCTTGTCAATTACCAACATATCTGCTTCAGGGAAATCTACCAAGTGAACTGAATTCTCTGTGTAATTTTTCGATACTGAATTCAAGTCTAAGAATAGACGATCCATAAAGAATGGTGCAATTGGTGATCCCAAAATAGAAATCGTTTCAAGACACTTATAAAGTGTTTGATATGCCGAAATCTTATCTGTATCGTACTCACCCCCCCAATATCTCTTACGACATAAACGAACGTACCAGTTCGATAGGTTTTCATTAACGAAATCCTGAATAGCACGACCAGCACGAGTTGGCTCATAAGCCTCGTAACACTCTTCAACCTCTTTCACCAATGAGTTAAGAAGAGAAAGAATCCAACGGTCAATCTCAGGACGTTTCTCCATTGGTACATCAGCTTCTGAATATGTAAATCCATCAACATTGGCATACAATTGGAAGAAACTGTAAGTATTATATAGTGTACCGAAGAATTTACGACGAACTTCTTCGACACCATTTAAATCAAATTTCAAGTTATCCCATGGCTGAGCATTGGTAATCATATACCAACGTAATGGGTCAGATCCATATTTCTCAATCGTTTCGAAAGGATCTGCCGCATTGCCTAAACGCTTCGACATCTTATTGCCTTTAGCATCTAAGACCAATCCGTTAGAAATAATATTTTCGAAAGCTACACTATCGAAACACATAGTCGCAATAGCATGAAGTGTAAAGAACCATCCACGAGTTTGGTCTACACCTTCAGCAATAAACTGAGCTGGGAATTTCTCATCGAAATTCTCTTTATTTTCGAATGGATAATGTTGCTGTGCATAAGGCATAGCTCCTGAATCGAACCATACATCGATAAGATCAAGCTCACGAAATAATTTCTGTCCCGATTCACTTACCAATACGATATCGTCAACATATGGACGGTGAAGATCGAACTTCTCATAATTCTCCTTTGTGTTATCACCTTCCACATATTTCTCAAGCATATTTTCGCTCATGTATCCTTTTTCGATTGACTTAACAATCTCACCCTTAAGCTCAGGTACAGAACCAATACATTTCATTTCTTTACGATCTTCGCTTACCCAGATAGGTAGAGGCGTTCCCCAGTAACGAGAACGAGAAAGGTTCCAGTCCTGTAGGTTCTCTAACCATTTTCCAAAACGACCTTCACCAGTTGACTTAGGCTTCCAGTTAATCGTCTTGTTTAGTTCGATCATGCGATCGCGAACCTTTGTTGTCTCAATAAACCATGAATCCAATGGATAATATAAAATAGGCTTATCGGTTCTCCAACAATGTGGGTAGTTGTGAACATGCTTCTCAACCTTAAACGCCAAACTAGCTTTCTTCAATTCAACAGCAATATCAACATCCAAAGTAGGATCTTTCTCAGTTAAACTAGAATCAAAAGCATTCTTAACGTAACGACCTGCATATTGGCGATAAAGCTCAACATTCACATTGTTCTTTACGAACTCCTCATCAAGGTCTTCAATCTTAAAGAATTTACCAGTACGGTCAACCATTGGTTGCATCTTACCTTCCTTATCGCGGAAAATAAGTGGAGAGATTCCAGCAGTTTTAGCTACTCTATCATCATCGGCACCAAAAGTAGGGGCAATATGAACGATACCTGTACCATCCTCAATAGTAACAAAATCAGCTAAAATTACACGGAAAGCATCACCTTCAGGTTTCACCCATGGCAACAATTGTTCATATTTGATTCCTTCAAGATCAGTACCTACACATTCTGATAGTGGCTTATATGGTATTTTTTTGTCTCCAATTTTATATTCGCTTAAATCTAAGTCTTCAAGTTTGGTATCAAAGAAGTTATTAAAAAGCGGTTTAGCCAAAACCACAACACAATCTTTACCTGTGTAAGGGTTGAAAGTACGTACACGTACATAATTGATTTTTGGACCAACTGCTAGAGCTGTATTCGATGGCAAAGTCCAAGGTGTAGTTGTCCAAGCCATAAAGTAAGCATCACAGTCTATTCCTTCGAAAAGGAAATTACTCTTCTCATCTTTCTCTATCTTAAATAGACCAACAGCTGTTGTATCTTTTACATCCTTGTAACAACCAGGCTGGTTCAACTCGTGAGTCGATAATCCTGTTCCAGCTGCTGGAGAGAATGGCTGAATGGTATAACCTTTATACAAGAATCCTTTCTCGAATAATTGCTTAAGCAACCACCATAAAGACTCAATATAACGGTTATCGTAAGTGATATATGGCTCATCCATATTCACCCAATAACCCATTTTAGCAGTTAGATCTTCCCACTCACGTGTATATTTCATCACGTTAGTTCTACAAGCTTCGTTATAATCGTCAACAGAAATTTTCTTACCAATATCCTCTTTAGTAATACCTAATTCCTTCTCAACACCCAACTCAACTGGAAGTCCGTGTGTATCCCAACCTGCTTTACGATCTACTTTAAAACCCTTAAGCGTTTTATAACGACATACAATATCTTTAAGTGCACGGGCCATTACGTGATGAATACCAGGCATCCCGTTAGCTGATGGGGGGCCTTCATAGAAAACAAAAGAAGGATTTCCTTCGCGAGTCTCTAAACTCTTATCGAAGGTCTTGTTTTCTTCCCATTCTTTTAAGATATCTTTATTGATCTGCGAAAGATCTAAGTTCTTGTAATCTGGAAATTTTATGCTCATATTATTGAAATAGATATTAGTCTTGAGTAATGAAATATTAGACTGATTAATGAATCTAGACCTTTACATCTCACCCTATTTTATTGTGATTTTGAGTCTTACACATGATCTGTAGTTCAAACTCAAAGCTTTATTTTATTTAAAGTTCACAAATATAGAAAAAATACAAGACATGTTAACGATACCAAGCACTTAATCAAAGGAATATAAGTGCTCAGATACAGCTCAATATGAACAAATAATAAGCTCGGTTAGGAAAATACTTATAATCCAAAATTAATAAATATATTTAGCTTTAGATTCGTTAAGAATTCAACTAAAAATTAAGTCCCCAGATTTCACTGATTCCCTCAAATTGAAAATCATTAAATATTATTTGTGATAATTTGAGAAATTTGTGGACAAAAAAAAATAACAACTATTAATTTTAATACCATGACAACAGTAAAAACAACTTACTTAGGCGATTTAAGAACTGAAAATATTCACTTACAATCGGGGAATAAAATTTATACCGATGCTCCTGTTGATAATCAAGGCAAAGGGGAAGCTTTTTCGCCTACCGATTTAATGGCAACGTCGTTCGGCTCGTGCATTATGACCATTATGGGAATTGTAGCTCGCGACAACAATATTGATATTGTTGGAACCGAACTAAACATCACAAAAGTAATGGCTGCCGATCCTCGTCGTGTTTCTGAGGTGGTTGCTGAATTTGTATTTCCAGACAAAGCTTATACCGATGATGAAAAAAAAATTATCGAGTCAGTAGCAGGAACAAGTCCGGTACCTTTGAGCGTAAGTCCTAATATGACTCAAAACATTAAAATGGTTTGGACAAAGAAATAAATCAGTGAAAGAGTGAAAAGGTGAAGAAATAAAAGAAAACTCAAATTCATTTACATCTTCACTCTTTCACTTGTTTACTCATTAACTAAACTCTCATAAATATTCAAACATGATTCTAGTTACTGGAGGTACCGGTTTGGTCGGTTCACATTTACTTTTCGATTTAGTTAAAAAAGACGAATCAATTCGTGCCCTTAAAAGAGAAAATAGCTCTTTACAGGATGTGCGTGATTGTTTTGCTTACTATTCCGATTCGGCTGATGAGCTTTTCAATAAAATTGAATGGGTGAATGGAGATATGCTTGATACAGACTCTTTGGATGAAGCTCTTAAGGGAATCACTAAGGTGTATCATTGTGCTGCATTGGTTTCTTTCAAGAAAGCAGACAAAGGTCTGATGAAAAATATCAATGTAGAGGGAACGAGAAATATTGTTGACGCCTGTATCGAGCACAAAATCCAAAAGATGTGCTACGTTAGTTCGGTTGCAGCACTAGGCAGCCCGGAAGAGTCTGGTGATACAGTTACAGAAAAAACGACATGGAGTCCAGAAGATAAAAGATCAGGATATTCCATCAGTAAATTCAATTCAGAACTTGAGGTTTGGCGAGGTATTGAAGAAGGTCTCGATGCCATTATCGTGAATCCGTCAATCATTCTTGGTCCTGGTCAGTGGCATAAAGGATCATCCTTACTATTCACTACTGTAGCTAAGGGTATGAAATATTTCACCCGAGGCATTACGGGTTATGTCGATGTGAGAGATGTAAGCAAAGCTATGGTTCAACTTATGGATTCTGATATTAAGAATCATCGCTTCCTTTTAAATGCTGATAATTGTAGTTACGAATTCATCTTCAAAAGTATTGCGAAGGCTCTTAACTTACCTGTACCGAGCAAATATGCTTCTCCATTATTAACTGGTATAGGTTGGCGACTGGCTTACCTCAAAAAGATATTCCTATTTCAAGAGCCTAGCTTCACAAGAGCCACTGCTCGATCGTCTCACAATCGCACTTATTATTCTAATCAAAAAATTAAGGATACTTTGGACTTTGAATTTATAAGCGTGGGAAATAGTATTAAGGATGTGGCAAGGCATTATCCTCATTGATTAGAGTTCACACATAAGACTAAACTTAACCCTCTTAACTACCGCTACCCAACAATTTTATCACCTCTTTCAAGGTTTTATTTTCGGCTTTTAGGGCTTCTTTCTCCTCATCGATAAAGAGCTGTTCTATATTCTCCATTTGTAACTGATTTGCTAAAATCTGAAAGAAGTTGATTTGTAAAACTTCGCAAATTTTCCAAAGGCGATCGAGTTGAATGCTTGGCCGACTTAAAATGTAATAGGCAGAAGATGTGTTCAGATTTAATCTTCGAGCTAAATCAACAGCAGTAAGCCCCTGCTTTTTCATTTCAGATAGAATGATATCATTTATAGGTTCATGAATTTTCATATGCACTAGATTTTATAAAAAAGAAACGGTATGTCAATTTAAGAAAGTTAGTCCTAGCTATTTATGAATCGTTTTTCTATCATATTCTGATAAAATTGTAATAGAATTAAAACAAACACACTTAAAATATGAATAGGGATAAATAGCTTCTTAAAGATAGAGTTAATCATTAATAAATTAAACTAGATTACTAATATTTTTGTATTAATGACAATTAATATGAGTAAATTCCATTTTACTCTAATTAGATAAGAACTCCCTACACTAGCTTCCATTTTCTTCTAATCAGGTGAGTATTCCATGTACTAGGTTCCATTTTTCCCTGATCATATACGAATACCCTATATAATATTCCACTGTCCTGATGTTAAATTAGTATTATTAGCGACAGATTCGTAATAATTGATTATATATTCCTAATTATTAAGAATATTTTCATGTAGACATGATATTTCACTTCGGTTTTAAACTATTGATTGCGGGCTATTGGAATGGTAGCACCTTAACTTCTGGTCTAATTTTCTTATGGTATTATAGGCATGTATAAATACAATAGCAAGATTATATTGAGTTCCAGTGGGACTGCGAGTTAATTAGTTAACAATAGTAGTGCATTTTTATTTTTATGAAAAAAAACCTTCTGTAATTCAAACTTATAGAGATATAAATTAGATGTAAAACTTGAGTATTATTTATT
>JADGEF010000018.1:0-3468 GCA_016744515.1 Marinifilaceae bacterium
ACAAAAAGCGAGTGCGGATAGCCCGACCCGCAGGGATTGCCCCAATAATTGATATTTTAGTCTGCCTCGGGCGAATTTAAAAAGTGCGCGTTTGCCCTGACAAACTCACATGTAAATTCGGATAGAGCATTCTATTCATTTTGGAGTTACCTTCACCGTAAGTCAGTAGTAAATCGATAGTTGAGAAACCACCATACAGCAAGCTTAGCTCCAAACAAGCTGTTTGAGAGCAAGCCTGTGGTAGGAAAGTAGCAAAATGAAAGTTGAGGAGCCAAGATGCTTGTAGCTTTCTTCCAATCGGCACATTGGGAAGCACCTTAGGGAGGTTTTGGCTTCAAATAGATTCGGGGAATGTTACCAGACGGCAGTTTTAGCTTCAAATAATCTTTTTGAGGCCTCCTTAGGGTGGTTTTTCATTCAAACAGGAGCTGAGAATGATAGGCTATGGCGGTTTTTGATCCAAACAGGATATTTGGAAACTTTGGATAGAGGTTTTGCCTTCACAAAAAAGTGGGGCATACCAAGCTACAAGTCATTTGTTCTCGAACAGCCTGTTTAAAGGCAATCAGCTTCTATTTTTACATCAAACTAGCAGAGCTGATACATCTTTTAGCAAAACTTACGTTCAGTTGTTTGTTTCTGATCTGATATTTTTTATTTCCTGCTGAAATAATGACTAAAGGTAGCCTGTGTACTTTGTGCAGCCTCACATTCAGATGCATAAGTGTTATCTGTGTGATGATGGATTTGTGAAAACATGATTTTTATCATGTCGGTATATTTGTTTTATTGTTTATCTGTTTCTAAATTCATCATGCTATTATGTAATTTTAAAATAGATAGTATATGGTAAACACAATTTCATACAGTCTGCTACGTGCAGATGAAATGTATGCACTGGGAATGCAATTTGTTGGTATTCTTGGTAAGATAAACATTGAAGATCCGCAGTTGACGCAACTCAGGACCAATGTTGTTAATCGCTTATCGGTTTACGATCAGGCTCATTTAAAATCGAACACAAAACTTCTAACACTTAAGGTAAACGGTGCTGATGGTAGACGAGATAATTCGTTTAGAGCCTTCGTAACTTATGTATCGGCTTGTGCTAAAAGGTTAAAGCCAGAATGGGAAGCTCCTTGTGCCTTATTAAATGGTTTAATCGATTTGCATGGGAGAACACTCTATGCCGACTCGTATACCAAGCAAACTTCGCGCATGGTAAAATTGTTTCACGATGTGGAAAATAGTCCAGAACTAAAAGCAGCTATTACGATCATACTTGCTGATGAGTGGTATGCTGAAATGAAGACTGCTGCAACAGAATTTGAAACGGTTTACGACAATAGAAATGCCAGTGCTTCGGCAGAACCAACAGTAAAGACTGAGGATGCCTTTATCGATTTGCGTTATGCCATGCAAATGCTGATTAAGTATGTTGAAGTGATGGAGAGTATGAACTTAAACGCTGTATTCGCAACCATTGCACACGAATTTAATGGAATGATTAGCCCGCTAATGGTTCAGGTTCGTGCACGTAAAACACGCTCTGAAAAAGAAAAAGAGGAAATAGTTTAATCGCTAAGCGAATAGTTAATGATCCCTATTGCAAGTCGAGTTGATCTGACAGCACATAATAGCATTCATAATATAAAGCTTGAAACAGAACGACTTCGCAATTGGGACATTGTATTTATAAAACTAAAAAATGGGAGCAGATAAGCAAATCTATAGCTCGTATCAATAAATCAAAAAAATATGGGATTATTTAAAAATCTAACAAAAGATAAACTTAAATCATTGGGTAAAACCCTTGCTACAAAAGGTCTGCCTTTATTAGCGAATGCACTTACAGGTGGAGCTGCTGGTACGGTTCTAAATTTGGTGGGTGGCGTATTGGGGCTTGGTGGTGACGATAGTGATGCCATTGAAAAAGCCATTGCCAACAACCCTGATGCCATTATAAAGCTAAAGGAGTTAGAAATGACTCATAAAGAAGAATTGCAACGCATTGCCCTTGAACAAGCTCGCTTGGATATGAAACACGATCAGGCTTTTTTGCAAGACAAAGATAGTGCTCGTAATCGTGAAATTGAGCTAACAAAATCGACAGGAAAGCGCGATACCAACCTTTATGTATTGGCATGGACTGTTGTAGGAGCTTTCTTTATACTAACAGCTGTTCTAATTTATCATCCATTAGATAATAGTGCTACAGGTTATATTAATCAGCTTTTTGGAGCGATGGCTACAGGTTTTGGTTTGGTGCTTTCCTATTTCTTTGGTAGTAGTCGTGGTAGTGCCACAAAGCAAGCAATGCTGCACCAGCACACCATGGATTTATCAACAGAAAATAGGGATTTTAAAAACGCAAAAGGCTAATTATGAAACTACAAGTTATTCGATACAGTTCGAGCCCACAAAGCACACTTGGCCTGCTCATGATTGATAATCAATTTGCCTGCTATACTTTGGAAGATGAATTTCAGGAGAAAAAAATAGCTGGTGAAACACGTATCCCATCGGGGCGTTATCCTCTTAAATTACGTAAGGAGGGGAGCCAAAATCAACATTACCAAGATAAATTTCCTGACATGCACAAAGGTATGTTACATGTTTGTGAGGTTCCTGGTTTTAAATACATCCATATTCATATTGGTAATTTTACGAAAGATACCGATGGTTGTCTCTTGCTTGGCGATGGAGCTAATAACAATCAAACTACTGATGGGCAAATAAGCAATAGTAAGTTGGCTTACACTCGCATTTACCCTAAAATTGCTGCAGCTATTGAGGCTGGTGAGGTATGGATTACTTATACCGATCAAATACCTAACGAAATTACAGAAGATGTTCATCAGGCACAGGTAAATGTCGATCATCTTAATTTACGAACAGCACCTTATAGCGATATAGAGGGCATCTTAAAGCAAAATACGGCTGTGAATATCATCAAAAGTGAAGATGGTTGGAGCCAAGTGCAAGTAGAGGGGTGGGTTTCGAGTGAATTCCTAGAATCTTAATCATTCCAATCCGTAGAACTTTTTCTACGGATTTTCTTTTCGGAACTTATTCGTTTAGCCTTCAGTCGCCTTTCGCGGGCACCACGACCAGGTTTTGTTGGTCTACGCTTTTTAACTGGAGTAAAAACTTGTGTAAGCAATTCGAAGAATTTTTCAATGGCTGATTGCTTGTTTTTTAACTGAGAGCGATCGGCTTGTACCACAATACTAAGAATACCTTCGTTATTAATACGTGTTGCAAGCTTCTCTGAGATTAGAGCTTTATCATCATCTGTCAATAATTGAGATTCTCTCACATTAAAACGTAACTCTACTCGTGAACTCACCTTGTTTACGTGCTGACCGCCAGGACCGCTACTGCGTGAGGTTTGGAATTTAAACTCTCTAAAAAAAGAATCTCGATCGGTAATGGGAAGTCGCATGATAAAAAATAAGGCTTATTTTG
>JADGEF010000018.1:3568-38192 GCA_016744515.1 Marinifilaceae bacterium
CAGGACCGCTACTGCGTGAGGTTTGGAATTTAAACTCTCTAAAAAAAGAATCTCGATCGGTAATGGGAAGTCGCATGATAAAAAATAAGGCTTATTTTGGCGTATTGATTAAATTCGGTTTACTTGTAATACAAAAGTATGATTTTAAGTCAACAAAATATAACAAAAGAAAACCAGCCAGTATAAATGTTCTACTGGCTGGTTTCTGTTACTCATATCTATAGGTTTAATTGATTAATTAAACTTTCTGGTTCAGTATTATCAGATGAAAAATTGATGGCTGTTTCGATAATAGCTAAGTGAGAGTAAGCTTGTGGGAAATTACCTAGCATACGTTTTGTCTTAAAATCGATGTCTTCAGAAAACAAGCCCAAATGATTGGAATAACTCAAAAGTATATCAAACTTATCTTGTGCTTCCTTTTTTCGTCCGATTTTATACAAGCTGTTTATCAACCAAAACGAACAAATTGTAAACGCAGACTTAGGCGTACCAAAATCATCTTGATTCTTATAACGATACATTAAACCATCATGTTCCAATTCCTGCTGAATGGTAAGCACTGTTGATATGTACTTCTCATCTTTAGCTTCTATAAAACCGTAGGTTTCCATTAATAAAACGGAAGCATCCAATTCGTCAGAACCATAATGCTGAGTGAATGCTTGTTTCTTTTCGCTCCAAGCATTTTTCATGATATCTTCTTTTACTGCATCACGATAAGGTGTCCATTTATTCACATAGTAATCACTATTTAGGAGTTTGGAAATTTTTACAGCTCGATCGAAAGCTACCCAACACATTACTTTACTGAAGGTAAAATGAAGGCTCTTTCCTCGGATTTCCCAGATTCCTCTATCAGGTTTACGCCAATTTTCTTCCACAACCTTTACAATACTTCTTACAATAGTGTAAAGGTCTTCGGTATGTTCTAAAGAATTTTCAAACAAGCCGAATTGCTGATGAATCAAATCTAGAAGGATGCCATAAATATCATTTTGTTTTTGCTTATAAGCTGCATTACCAACTCGTACAGGTTTCGAACCTTCATAACCAGCCAAATGCTCCAATTCGTACTCCGAGAGTTTTTTTTCTCCATTAATACCATACATGATTTGGATTTTTTCCTTTTTTTCTGGAATAATATCCATGATAAAATCCAAATAACGCCTAGCCACATTATGATGTCCCAGCTGAGTTAATATTTTTACAACCATCGAGCCATCTCGTATCCAACAGAAGCGATAATCCCAGTTACGAACCTCACCAATGGTTTCTGGTACCGATGTCGTTAATGCTGCTAAAACGGCCCCAGTTTTTTGATAGCTCAGTAACTTTAAAACCAAAGCAGATCGCCCCATTTCTTCACTATACATTGAGTAAACTTTTGTTTTCTCCGACCAATTCAACCAATAAGTTTTTGTTCTCTGCAGGTTTAGGTAAATACGGTCATGAGTTTGCTTAAGTAACTTTTGATTATAGGTAACTAGGCAAAATTCATGTTTGTAGAGACAAATAATATCTTGATCTAAAATAGACTTACAATCGAAACTGGTATATAAATAAAGTGAGTCATAAGTTCCAGATGTTGTATAGGATTTGATGACATCAGTTTTAGCAAACTTGTTTTCAGTATGATTTCGAGCATAATCCAACTTCGGATTGTAAAGAATGCGGAAAGTTGGTTTTCCTTTGATATGTTTGAAATATCTAATTAAATCAGGTGGCGCATAGTAATCCTTATTCTCGGTGATATAACGAGGCATAAAATCGACAAGTTCAAAAATGCCATCCTCACAAACGAAGCGTGTATGTAGAATGTTGGTGTTCTTTTTATAATATTGAACACTCCGAATATATTTTTCTGGTTTAATTTCAAAACTACCACCTTTCTCATTGTCTATCAGCTTTGCAAAAGCAGATGAAGAATCGAATTGAGGTAAGCACATCCAGTCTAAAGACCCTTTTTCAGACACCAATGCCGCAGAGCGACAATTTCCAATTACACCATAATTTAAATTTTTCATAAAAAAAGATTACTTTAGTATTCGTTCACATAACATTTTTGAAAATAGTTAAATTTTCAGAACTTCCAATTAATTTACAAATAGAATATATTTTTGATTTTATGAATAGAATTCACATTGTTTCAAATAGACTCCCAGTTAGTATCAAGGTCGAAAAGGATAAAATTGAACTTATACCCAGTGTTGGCGGGCTCGCTACCGGAATGAGATCAGTTTATAAGGAGTATAATGGTAAATGGATAGGCTGGCCTGGCTTACCTAGTGATGATATAGATGAGAACCTGTCTGGTAGGATAGATAAGGAGCTAGAAAAGGAAGATTGTGTTTCGGTTCATCTTTCGAAAAAGGAGATCGATTTGTATTACGATGGTTTTAGTAACCGTACTATTTGGCCTTTGTTTCATTATTTTGCTCAGTATATCGATTACGATCCTGAATTATGGGACGCTTTTGTAAGTGTTAATCAGAAATTTGCCGACAAAGCTCTCGAAACCTTAGAAGAGGGTGATACCATTTGGATTCATGATTATCAATTGCTGTTGGTTCCTGAAATGATTAAATCGAAGAAACCTGGCGTTACAGTTGGCTTTTTTCTACATATCCCTTTCCCTTCATTTGAGGTTTTTCGAATTCTACCTTGGCGAAAAGAATTGATTCAAGGTATGTTGGGAGCAGATTTAATTGGCTTCCATACCTACGATTATCAACGTCACTTTTTCAGTTCGGTACGCCGTCTGATGGGTTATGAAATTTCCTTTAATCAAATTCATATAGAAGATAGAATTATCATTGTAGATGCTTTTCCAATGGGTATCGATTACGATAAATTTAAACATGCAGCAACCGAAGTCTTTCAAAAACCACTTCAGGAAAAATCTGAACTCCATCGTGAATTAGAGAAGTATTTTTTACTTTCTCCCGACAGAAAGTTGATTCTTTCAATAGATAGATTGGATTATTCAAAAGGAATTCCCAATCGATTAAGAGCTTTTGCTAAGTTTTTAGAAGAGTATCCTGAATTTGTTGGAAAAGTCACTCTAATTATGCTGGCAGTACCATCGAGAGGAACTGTTGAGCATTATATCAACCTCAAAAAAGAAGTTGAAGAATTGGTTGGGAGTGTTAATGGACAATTTGGAAATATTAATTATACACCGGTTTGGTACTTTTACCGTTCCATGCCTTTTGAGAGCCTGATCGAATTATACAGCTCTTGTGATGTGGCTCTAGTAACCCCAGTGCGCGATGGAATGAATTTGGTTGCCAAAGAATACGTTGCATCTAGAACAAACCGCACCGGTGTAATTATTTTGAGTGAAATGGCGGGGGTTGCTAAAGAAATGGGCGAGGCCTTAATCATCAATCCTAATAACATTAATGAGATTGCAGAGAGTATAAATCAAGCGCTTACAATGCCATTGGATGAACAAAGAGAGCGTATGATTTTCCTTCAGGATAGAATCAAACGATATGATGTTTTTAAGTGGTCTAGTGAGTTTGTAAAATCTCTATCGAAGGTTGAGGAAGTTCAGAATTCATTACATGCAAAACGTGTGAATGCTAAAATCATGGAGAGGATTCGTACTAGTTATAAAGATTCCAATATGCGAGCTATCTTTTTAGATTATGATGGCACACTTACAGGATTTAAAAAGAACCCTAATGATGCTTCCCCTAACGAAGAATTACATGAACTGCTTTATAAGTTGGAAGCTGATCAAAAAAATGTAATTACTATTATTAGTGGTAGAGATAGAGAGAGCCTTGAGACATGGTTTGAGGGACACAAAATCAATTTAATAGTAGAACATGGGGTTTGGAGTAGAAAGTTTGGTAGAGATTGGAAAATGCTTACAAATGCAACAGATACATGGAAATCGAGCATAAAGCCAATTCTTGAAACTTTTGTTGATCGTACTCCAGGTTCTTTTATAGAAGAAAAGAACTATTCATTGGTTTGGCATTTCAGAAAAGCGGAACCAGAACAAGCTGACTTAAGAGCCAATGAGTTGAAGGATGAGTTAACGACTATGATTGCCAATCACAATCTTGAGATTTTAGAAGGGAATAAGGTTATTGAGGTGAAAACAGGTGGCATAAATAAAGGTATAGCCGCTATGCAATTTCTCAAAAACAAACCATTCGACTTTATTTTTGCTATTGGCGATGATTGGACGGATGAATATATGTTTAGAGAGTTACCCGAAACGGCTCATACCATTAAAGTGGGTTTGAAACATACTGCAGCCAAGTATAAAGTAGAATCTGTAGCAGCTGTTCGTAATTTCTTAGCTCAATTGGTCAAATAAAAAAAAACTTATTTACAAAAGGCGGCAAGATTATTCTTGTCGCCTTTGTTATATAAATTATTTTGATCGATATGCTTAAAACAAAATGCAAACAGGCTTATAGGACTCTATTTGTTCCACATATTCTAATAAACCTGTTTTTTTATCACGTTTAAATGAAACGATATTGTTTGAATGCTGATTGGCAACCAGCAAGAAGTTTTCATCAGGAGATAATGAGAAATTACGGGGCCACTTACCATGAGTAGATACATGAGCTAGCAGATTTAAAGATCCATCACGCTTATTAACTCTATAAATCACAATGCTATTATGTCCCCTGTTGGATGCATACAGAAAGTTGCCGTCAGAAGAAATATGAATATCACCAGGATAATTAGCTTCGGAATATGCTTTAGGTAAACTTGAATAAGAAGATACTATAGAATAATGGTTATCGTCTGTTTTTAGTACTAATGTTACTGTACTATTTAATTCATTCACCACATAAATCCATTTGTTATTAGGGTGAAACGCAAGATGACGCGGTCCAGCACCATCAGTCATCTTCAGTTTATATGGATCTTTAGCTTGTAGTTTATGAAGGCTAGTGTCCAGCTGAGAAAACCAGAGTTCGTTTGTTCCCAAATCTACAGTGATAATATTATTGTTAGAGGCTTCGAACCAAGCTGAATGTGCATGGGCTGCTTGTTTTAGGTCATTGGTTTCTTTTATAGCGTGTTGCTCA
Source organism: Marinifilaceae bacterium (assembly GCA_016744515.1). GTDB lineage: Bacteria > Bacteroidota > Bacteroidia > Bacteroidales > Marinifilaceae > Ancylomarina. The sequence continues at coordinate 8,632 of JADGEF010000018.1, forward strand.
ATGTCGAGTAAATCAGATAATTCTCCCTTTTTATTCAATTTTAGTAAGCCAACATTTCCACCTGTATAATTGGCAGTTAAGATATAACCATCAGAGTTTATATTTACAAAGCAAGGATTAGCGCCTCCTGTTGTACTTCTGTTGATAAACGAAAGGCTATCATTTAAAATAGAATAAGATTCGATTGTACCAACTTCATCATCATTACTAATCTCATTAACAGCTAGTAAATATTGTCTGTTATCACTCATAGCTAAAAATGAAGGATTGACCGACTTCGCAACTAAACCGATTGGTTTAATGCGACCATCTTTTTGCAGTATGTATTTATAAATACCTTCACTCTTTTTATTGGTATATGTACCCACGTAAAAAGAATAACTGTTGCTGTTTTGCTTAATTTCTTTTTTATTAGTCTTACATCCTGTTAATACAACAAGAATTATACAGATAATTTGGTATTTCATAAGAGTATAATATATTTAATTTCGATGATTTTAAAATTTGATCTGATTCATCTTAGGTATTAAGAATATCAAATTTAGCCTTGCGTCTTGCCCATCGCTCACGAGCGTATTGCTGCATGTCGATAATCTTATCTCTTTCATCAAGAATTTCAATACCTAAAAGACTTTCTATCACATCTTCCATGGTAACAATACCATCCATACCACCATATTCGTCTATAACAACAGCGATATGTTCTTTCTTATTAAGTAGGGTTTCCCAAAGTTTTAGAAGAGTTTGAAATTCATGAACGATGACAATTTCTCGACTAATATCTTTTAGCTTCAAATTCTTCTTTTTTTCGGCAAGTTTCTCGAACACGCTTTGGCGAAAAACATAGCCGTTGATATTTTCAATATTATCAGAGTAAATTGGAATACGAGAATAATAAAGAAAATCCTTGTTTGTTAGAAAGTCTTCCAATGTCATGTTCTCATCTGCAGCAACAACAACAACTCTTGGTGTCATTATTTCAGTTACTTTAACCGCTTTAAGTTTAATGAGATTCTGAATAATCTTGTTTTCTCTTTCTTTAAAAACACCTTCTTCAGCACCAATATTAGCCATAGCAGATATTTCCTCTCGACTAACAGAAACATCTTTTGAATTCTTCGAAAACATCTTGGTTAGGTAAACTGACATGATAACCAAAGGGTAGCAAATAATAACCATGAAATTCATAATGAGGCCAGATGTAAGTGCTAATCGTCTCCAGTAGGTTGCCCCAATGGTTTTAGGTATTATTTCAGAGAAAATTAGAATAAGAAAGGTTAGAATTGCTGAAATAATTCCAAAGTAGACTTCTCCAAAAATATGAGTGGCTTCTGCTCCAACACCTGCTGCACCAATCGTATGTGCAATTGTATTAAGTGATAGAATTGCTGCAAGTGGTTTCTCAATCTGATTTTTGAGTTTTATAAAAACGCGTGATGATTTGTGTCCTTCTTTTTCCTTCACCATAAGAAAAGATATTGGCGTGGAAAGTAAGACCGATTCCATAATGGAACATAGGAATGAAATGAAAATAGCTAAGCAGAGATAGGCTAGGAGAAGAACCATTATTCTTGTTTATTGGTGAACTTACTAATTAAAAAAAGTTGATAAAATCAATTTTGAGATGAGACTCTTCATAAAGATAGGTAAGATTTAATATAAGTTCTTCAAAATAGAGTTCAAAAAAAATCCCCTTTACCAATAAAGGTAAGGAGGATAAATCTATATGGTGAATAGAATATTACTTGTACATTTCCTCGCGAAGAGCTTTAATTTTCTCGCTATTAACGTACTCGTCGTATTCCATCAATTTATCAATGGTTCCATTTGGTGTTAACTCAATAATACGAGTACTTATCGTTTGAATAAACTCATGGTCATGAGACGACATCATAATTGTACCACCATAGTTGATCAAGGCATTATTAAATGACTGAATCGATTCAAGATCCAAGTGGTTAGTTGGTGTATCTAAAACCAAAAGATTGGCATTTTTCAACATCATTCGTGAAATCATACAACGTACTTTTTCACCTCCTGAAAGGACATTTGATTGCTTGAAAATATCCTCACCCGAGAACAACATTTTACCTAAATAACCTCTTAAGAAAATTTCAGAAGTATCTGGTGAATATTGAGCTAACCAATCTTTAAGAGTGATATCACCTTGAAAGAAAGAGTTGTGATCAACAGGTAAATAAGCTGGAGTTATTGTCACACCCCAATTGAACGAACCTGAATCTGCTTTGGCTTCGTCATTAATAATATCAAACAATGAAGTCATGGCACGAGGGTCACGAGATAGGAAAATAACTTTTTCGCCTTTTTCAATTGTGAATTCAATGTCTTTAAATAGAATATCGCCCTCAATTTGCTTGCTCAATCCCATGCAAGAGAAAATTCTATCTCCAGCTTCACGTTCCTGTGGGAAGATGATACCTGGGTATCGACGAGTTGATGGCTGAATATCATCGATATTCAACTTTTCAATCATCTTCTTACGAGATGTCGTTTGCTTGGACTTAGCGACATTGGCAGAAAAACGCGCAATAAATTCCTGAAGTTCTTTTTTCTTCTCTTCAGCTTTTTTATTCTGGTTGGCTTGCTGGCGAGCAGCTAACTGAGATGATTCGTACCAGAACGTATAGTTACCAGAGAACATCTTCACTTTACCAAAGTCAATATCAACGATATCAGTACAAACTGAATCTAAGAAGTGACGGTCGTGAGATACTACGATTACTGTATTGTTAAAATTAGCAAGGTAATTTTCCAACCACATTACTGTTTCAAGGTCAAGATCATTGGTAGGCTCATCAAGAAGCAAGTTATCTGGATTTCCGAAAAGAGCTTGAGCCAAAAGCACACGTACTTTTTCCTTACCACTTAACTCTGACATCATTTTATAATGAAGCGCTTCCTTAATACCTAAACCACTTAATAGTTCAGCAGCATCACTTTCGGCATTCCAGCCGCCCATTTCAGCAAATTCTTCCTCAAGTTCTGAAGCTTTAATACCATCAGCCTCTGAAAAATCAGGCTTAGCATATAAAGTGTTCTTTTCTTGCATAATTGCCCAAAGCTCAGCATGACCAGCAACTACAGAATCAAGTACGGTGAATTCATCGAATCCGTAGTGATCTTGATTTAATACAGCCAAACGCTCGCCTGGCTCCATGGCAACACGACCTGAAGTAGAATCTAAATCACCTGAAAGTATTTTTAAAAAAGTTGATTTACCGGCGCCGTTAGCACCTATGATACCGTAACAGTTTCCTGGAGTGAACTTTAAGTTAACATCCTGAAAAAGTGTACGCTTACCAAACTGAATGGATAGATTTGAGACTGAAATCATTTAAATGAAAATCTTTTATTTTAGCTCTTACATCTCCTAATAAGTAAGGAGAGGGGCAATGAAAAACATATGTGTCAGTACGATGTAAATAAAAATGTACTGCTTAAATAAACTTGTCCTTCTGCTTTAAAATCATGCTTTTACAAACGATCTAGAAGCTTAAAAATGCTTTGTTTATCGGTTTGCGAAATTAATAATAATAGATTAGAATATAGCACATCTGAAAAAAGAATTTTGATAAGAGAATTAAGGATAAAAAAAGGTATTTAAATGAAGCTTGAAACTAACTTGTTTTTAAAGAACTAGAGCCTCTGAAAGTATATGTTCAAACTAAGAAGTTACTTTTTATCTAAAATAGATTATATTTGTTTGTTAAATTTTGAGAAATAAAAAGAGATTGAGAATTCAGATTTTTTACTAAAAGTTTGAAAATCAATCAATGAAATTGTAATTATTTTTAATTGTTGAGGAGTATATAATGCATCTGTGTTGTATAAATTGATTAAGTATGATCTATCATCTTAATGTAAATAACTCTCTCAAATCTAAAATATTCTGAAATGAAGTTATTAGAAGGAAAAACAGCGATTATTACCGGAGCTTCTCGCGGTATTGGTAAAGCAGTAGCAATAGAATTTGCTAAGCAAGGTGCTAATGTAGCATTCACCGATTTATTTTATAATGAAGCAGCTCAGGAAACTGAAAAAGAAATCGCTTCATATGGTGTTAAAGCTAAAGGATATGCTTCAGATGCAAGTAATTTTGCTGATACTGATAAAGTTGTAGCTGAAATTGCTAAGGAGTTTGGTGCTATTGATATTTTGGTTAACAATGCTGGTATCACTAAGGATACATTGTTAATGAGAATGACTGAAGAGCAGTGGGATATGGTTATTAACGTAAACCTTAAGTCTGTATTCAACTTCACAAAAGCTGTTCAACGTACTATGTTGAAGCAACGTAGTGGATCAATCATTAACATGAGTTCTGTAGTAGGTGTTAGCGGTAACGCTGGTCAGTCTAACTATTCTGCATCTAAGGCAGGTATCATTGGATTTACTAAGTCAGTTGCTAAAGAGCTTGGTTCTCGTGGAATTCGTTCGAATGCAATTGCTCCAGGTTTCATTATTACTGAAATGACAGGTAAACTTCCTGAGGATGTTGTGAAAGAGTGGGCTGGTAAAATTCCTTTGAAAAGAGGAGGTACACCTGAAGAAATTGCAAAAACTTGTGTTTATTTAGGTTGTGATCTTTCTTCTTACGTTACAGGCCAAACTATTCACGTTTGTGGTGGTATGAATATGTAATCTTAGGATTAACAAAAATATTAAGAAGGATTGTCGTTTGGCAATCCTTTTTTTATGAAATTGTACTTTTAAAAATAAAATCAATCGAATGAAAAGCTATATCTACGAATTAAAACTAAAAGTTCGCGATTACGAATGTGATTTACAGGGTGTTGTTAATAATTCAGTTTACCAGAACTATTTGGAACATGCACGTCATGAATTTTTGGAATCAGTCGGAAATAATTTTAAAGCTTTACACGAACAAGGCTTAGATGCCATGGTTGCGCGAGTTGAAATTGATTATAAAACTTCACTGAGTTCTGGCGATAAGTTTGTCATCAAAATAAATATTGATAGAGATGGACCAAAGCTAATTTTTCATGAAGATATATACCGTTTATCGGACAATAAACTCTGTGCAAAAGGAAAAGTTTATACGATTTGTTTAAAGAATGGTAGGCTAACCAAAGGTGAAATTTTTGATGAACTTTTTGCTGAACACTTAAACTAATTAGTCTTACTTTTTTTGCATTAAGGCATAATAAGCTCTGTGATTACCATTCTTCCCAGGAATGGTAATATTTTTTAGTTCTAAAATATGGAATAAGGGTGAGAATAACTTTTGGATTTCATCGATGTTTGAAAAATAGAGTACTGAACCTGTAGGTGTTTCACGGTATTTTCCTTTCCCATCAAAATAAGCATTCTCTTCGTTAAATGCGATTGAAAGATAAAATGCATCTCTATTAAGAAGATTGGCTACATTCCTAACATACATTCCATGGAATATTTTCAGGTGATTGCTTACTGTAAATCTGATTGAATTCTTGGTTTGATTTGTCCATATTAATGATGATTTCCCTAGTCCTAGATACTGGAGCATTAATGTTGGCTTTATCTAAATTACAAACACGTGTTCATTTTTAAGTTAGTAGATATTATCTATATTTGCCCGGCAGGTAGATTCTTATTTAGACTCGATAAGAACTATGTGTTGAAAATCAATATATTAAAATTATTTTGAAACCGAATTGTATGAAAAAATTAACTATAAATACAGAATTGTCCTATTTCAGGAAGTGGACCAGACAATCATACTCCATTTTTAATAGCATTAAAAAAGAGTGTGTTATCTCATCTTTACTTGTAGCTTACTTATTAGTTGCAACACCTCAAAACTCTTTTGCACAAGCTGATACTGTGCTAGTGAATAACAATAGAAAGCTAGACGAAGTCGTCGTCAGTGCCCAGCGAGCCTCTGTAACCTATTCCCAAATGGCAAGAGTTGTAACAATAATGGATAAGGAAGCAATTGAGTCGGCTCCTGTTCAAAGTTTACAAGATTTGCTAGAGTATGTTTTGAATGTTGATGTACGCCAAAGAGGTAATCATGGGGTACAGGCCGATGTAAGTATTAGAGGTGGTAGTTTTGATCAAACGATGATTCTACTTAATGGCGTAAATATCACAGATCCTCAAACTGGTCATTTGAGTTTAAATCTCCCTGTAGATATTGAAAGTATTGAACGGGTAGAGGTACTGCAAGGACCTGGAGCTCGAGTTTATGGACCAAATGCTTTTAGTGGTGCTATCAATTTTATTACAGGAACAGGAAATAAGAATAATCTGAAGGCAAATATTTCAGCAGGTGAAAATGGTTTTTATTCAGGATCTGCCAATTCAACGATTATCACTGGAAAGTTAAAATCATATGTAGCTTTGGCTCATAAATCGAGCGATGGCTATATTGAGAATACGGATTTTAGAAATTCAAATGCCTTTTATCAAGGACAACTCTCAACAGAAGTTGGACTTTTAGATTTACAATTGGGATACAACGAAAAAGCCTACGGTGCAAATTCTTTCTACACAGCATCATTCCCAAATCAATTCGAAGAAAACAAGACATCCTTTGCCAGCCTGCGTTTAACAACAAATGGGAAAGTAAAGATGACACCAAATATTTACTGGAGACGTAGTCAAGACAGGTTCGAGCTTTTCCGCGATAATCCAGCGTCATGGTACACAAATCACAACTATCATTTGACAGATGTATATGGAACAAGCATGAATTTTGCTTTTTCATCAAGCCTTGGGAAAACAGCGGCAGGTGTTGAGTTTAGATCGGAAAATGTTTGGAGTAATGTATTGGGGGAGCTGATGGAAGAACCGATGAAAGTGCCAGGAGAATCGGGAGCTTTCTTTACGAAAAATCATACCCGAACAAATTTGAGTTACTTTTTAGAGCACAATGTTTTTCTTGATCGATTTACTTTTACCGCAGGTGTATTAGCTAACTGGAATTCGGATTTAGATAGAAGTTTCAGCTTCTATCCAGGTATGGATGTGAGTTACCAGCTTACTGAGGATAGTAAGTTATATGCTTCAGTAAATAGGGCATTGAGAATGCCAAGCTTCACCGATTTGTATTATGTAGGACCAACCAATATTGGAAATACAGATTTAGATCCTGAAGAAGCTACTACGTATGAAACTGGTATCAAATTCAATAAAGGATGGATTCGTGCACATGCTGGGGTTTTCAGAAGAGAAGGGAAAAATATGATTGATTGGGTTAAAGCAAATTCGGAAGATAAATGGCAGGCTCAAAATATCACAGAATTAGATACTTGGGGAATTGAGTTTTCTTCGAATTTTGACATGCAATATTTAGTTTCGGAAGATTTCTTTATTAAGAATATTGCAGTTAAATATGCCTATTTAGATGTGGATAAATCATCTAGTGAATTTATCTCTCGATATGTACTTGATCAGTTAAAGCATAAATTGAATGTATCTCTGAATCATAAGATTTACAGATGCTTAGGAGCCTCTTGGCAAGTGGCTTGGCAAGATCGAAATGGATCATATACATGGTATAATAAGAATGATTTAAGTCAAACCGAAGAGAGAACTTATCGTCCATTTTGGTTAGTCGACACGAAACTTTATTGGCAAAAGCCAACTTATACCGTATATGTGGAGGCGAGTAATTTATTAGATCATAATTACTACGACATGGCTAATATTACACAGCCTGGTAGATGGATTCGTGCAGGTATCAAATTGAATCTCGATTTGTAAATCAGCTTTTTAGATTAGATATAATATAGAGTCACCTTCGGGTGACTTTTTTTTATTTTGCTCATTTCCAAATCTTTCATTACCTTGAATTCAGAAAACCACCACATTATTTGTTAAAACTACCATTTGGGGCTCTATTCATTTTTATGAATAATCTGAACTAAAATTTAGCCCATGTTCGATCTTGATAAATGGCAAGAGATTTACGAAACCGTTCGGAAAAATAAATTAAGAACCATACTAACTGGTTTTAGTGTGTCTTGGGGAATTTTCATGCTAATAATTCTTCTAGGTTCAGGCAATGGTCTGCAAAATGGTGTAGTTAATCAATTTAAAACTGATGCAGAAAATAGTCTCTGGCTCTACAGTGGCCAAACCAGTATGGCTCACGACGGTATGCAACCCGGAAGACGCATTCAGTTTACCAATGAAGACTACTCAAAAACAAAAAAGTCAGGCTTAGATGTAGATAAGATTAGTTCGCGATTTGCGATCAGGGGAAATAATCTGATTTCTTATAAGACAGAATACGTTAATTACTCCATAGTTGCTGTTCACCCAGATACCGAAACTCTTGAGAATACGATGAGTTTGAAAGGACGATTCCTGAATGAAATTGATGTCAAGCAATATCGAAAAGTTGTTTCAATTTCAACGGTTGTGGAAGATGCCTTGTTCGAAAAAGAAGAACCGGTAGGCAAATATGTAAAAATAAACAACATCCCATTTCAGGTTATTGGAACCTTTACCGACCATTCTGAAAGAGATCTCCAGCGGGTTTATATTCCAATCTCAACAGCTCAACGCGTATTTGATGGTGCCAATCGAATTTCCAATATGGCTTTTACGACCCAAACTCATGATATTGAAGAATTAAAACATATGGAAAAGCATTTGATAAATACATTTGCTGCTCGTCACAAATTCGATCCGAAAGACAAACGTGCCATGTTCATCAATAATAATATGGAGAATTATCAGCGAACCATGGCTTTATTTGCCGGAATCCGTCTGTTCGTTTGGATTATTGGTTTAGGGACTATTATCGCTGGTATAGTTGGGGTTAGTAATATCATGATTATAGTTGTGAGAGAAAGAACCCGTGAGATTGGAATCCGTAAAGCTTTAGGTGCTACACCAATGTCAATTATTTCCTTAGTTCTTGCAGAATCCATTTTGATTACTTCAATAGCTGGATATGTTGGTTTGGCAATGGGAGTTATTCTTTTAGAGCTTTTGGCTCCTCATACACAAATTGAATTTTTCATGAATCCTTCTGTTGATTTGAGAGTGGCTATAAGTGCAACAATATTACTGGTCGTTTCAGGAGCAATTGCAGGATTTTTTCCTGCCAGAAAAGCGGCGTCGATTCTTCCAATTGAAGCACTGGCTGATGAATAGAATTTACAAAATCAATTTAAGGCAAAATTTATAAATCAATACACCATGTTTGATAAAGATAGATGGACCGAAGTTTATATGGCACTCAAAAGTAATAAGTTGAGAACTTTCTTAACGGCTTTTGGTGTATTCTGGGGAATTTTCATGCTCATAATCATGTTAGGATCTGGTAAAGGTCTGGAGAATGGTGTTTATTATGGCATGGGTGATTTTGCAACAAACTCTGTTTTTATATGGGCTCAACCTACAAGTAAACCTTATAAGGGATTTAAACAGGGCAGGCGTTATCATTTTACAAATGAAGACACCAAAGCTATTTTAGACAATGTACCTGAAATTAAGCTATTAGCTCCTAGAGTTGAAGCTAGAGGTGGTAATGCAAATAATAATGTTGTTCGAGGTCTTAAAACGGGAGCTTTCAGCATCCTTGGTGATGTTCCAGACGTCAATAGAATTGACCCATTGAATATGTATGATGGTCGATTTTTGAATGAAATTGATCTTTTAAAAAATAGAAAAGTTGCTGTAATTGGGAAACGTGTGAATGAAGTTCTTTTTGAGTATGACGATGCAGTTGGTGAGTATATTAAGATTAATGGAATCTATTTTCAAGTTGTTGGTGTGTTTCATTCTATGCACTCGCAAGGCTGGGGCGAATGGCAAGATCAATGTGTTTTTATTCCATTCACAACGCTTCAGAAAACATATAACTATGGGAACCGAGTAGGTCATTACTCAATTACGTCTAAAGATAATTATACAGCTAGCTATGTGGAAGATAAGGTGACAGCTCTGCTTAAACGTCGACATAAAATTCACCCCGATGATGAAAGAGCAATTGGCAGTCATAACGTTGAGAAGGAATTCATTAAAATCAATCAACTCTTTATGGGAATTTCTGGTTTGATTTGGATAGTTGGAATTGGTACGCTTATGGCTGGTATTATTGGAGTAAGTAATATCATGCTTTTTATAGTGAAAAAGCGAACTAAAGAAATTGGTATTCAACGAGCCATTGGAGCATCGCCATCTATGATAATTAGTTCGGTAATAACAGAATCTGTTGTTTTAACAGGATTGGCTGGCTGGTTTGGTTTAGTGATCGGTGTGGGATTACTGGAGTTACTAAGCCAGGCTATTGAGAAAAGTGGAGGTGATCAACCCATGTTCACACATCCAGAAGTAGATTTTAATCTAGCCATATTAGCTCTCGGGATTTTGGTTTTAGCTGGTATTTTAGCAGGAATCATTCCAGCAAAACGTGCTGTTGATATTAAACCAATTGATGCCATTAGAGATGAGTAATGGCAATTGGCTCAGATATTAAAATATAAGAGTATTAAAACTGGTGTAATTGCGAAAAGTGATTTTCGTATTGCACCAGTTTATTTTTTTTGAGTCCATTCCTAATGGAAACTTATTTATGATTCAGTAAAAGCTTAAAAAACACATTCTTTTGCCTCGTTGTTATATGCTTTGGATCATATCGAAAAGCATGTAAGCACTTGATATAGTAGATTTAAGATATCTTTTATAAGCGATTTAAGGTGTTGAGAATTTCATATTTAAACAGAACAGTACATTAGGGTAGGTTTATTTTAATATAAACCTACAAAGCTCTAGACTGTTGATCATTTTTAACTTCAAGTGTTTTTCGATATTCAATCCTAGCATTTTTATCGATTCATCTTTTTAGAGGAGGAGACGATTTCAACTTTAGAACATTTTCTATAGATGATGAATCAATCATGCCTAGATGTGATTCATTTTTTGTCATAAGCAGGGATTTTACCCAATTCAGGTAAGTTTGATCAGATTTCTTCTAGGTGATACCAATTCAAAATGTCTAATCAAGGATGTTTTTAGTGTATAATCGTCTGATTATAAGTAGTTGTGTTAAGTGTTTCTTCTAACAAAAGCCTTCTTAGGTTCACATATTTAATAAATCATGACAATTGGTACAGATATTTTACAATTGTCAAAGCTAATGAATAGAATAATGGAGATTAATGTGAATTCCACAAGTTACATTTCTGAAATATATTTTTAAAAATTCAAATTTCGATAGATTACAAAAGTGAATAAGGTGGGATAGCGTACAGAATACAAATGTTTACAATAATGTTTGATGATTGTGTGTTACAAATGTATTTAATTAAATGATTGTTACAAAAGTTACCTGCGAATATCCCATGAGCAATTTAATAATGTTATCAATATTAAATCATCTAATAATACTATATAGAAACTATTTCAAATCATCCAGTCAGACTATTAATAGCTTTATATGAAGTAACACTTTAACTAAAAGTTTACATCTGTTACAAAAGCTACATGATATGTCTGTATTGCATATCCTGCACACAGTTAAGCCATTAATTATCAGTCATTAATCGATCTTAATTAATCATTAAGTTTACATGGGTGTTAATACAGCTCATTCTAGCACTATATTTGCTATTTAGGAATGTAACTCATCTATAAATATCTGGTTTTGTAGGTAGATATACTCTAAGAAGTGTTTGTGACTTACCTCTTGTATACACTATTAAACATTACCTTTCTTGTAAACATTTTTATTAATCAACTCTATACTAGTCTGTATTTATAGCTGTTTTCTGCAAATAGGCTTTAGTTTACTATTACGAACCTAAACCTGTGACATATGTAATAAAAAGTGCTTTTCAACATTATTACTTTTGTGTATTCTTGTGGTTGTGCAATGTGAATTCAACGTTTGGTGTTTTGTGAATTTTAAATTACATTTGTACAGCTGTTCGAATTGACAATTGTAATAAAATGTTATTTCGAATAAATATCAAACATTTTGTTCCTTATAATCGACTATATATGAAAGATCGTATCATTCAATTACTCAATACTGAAGGCCTAAGTGCTTCTAAATTTGCCGATATCATTGGTGTGCAGCGCTCTAGCATGTCACATATCTTATCTGGACGTAATAATCCTAGCCTCGATTTTATACAAAAAATTATGCGCGCATTCCCTCAGGTTAGTGGAGATTGGTTGATCTCTGGTGTTGGTGAAATGATAAAAGGTCAAGTTGCTTCTTCTTTGTTTCAGGAGATGGTTAAAGAGGAAGATACTGCCCCTTATCAGGTTAGTCAACCGCCAAAACTTATTAAAAAAGAGATAAATGAAGGTGTCCCGAATAAGGCTGATCGGATGCCTGAAATAGAGGCTTCTGCTTTCTTATCGGGCAAAACCATTGAAAAAGTGGTTGTTTTTTACAGCGATAAAACCTTTAAAGAATACAATCCAGCCTAATATACCCTCAGTAAGCACTCATATAAACATCTTTAAGCCTTAGATGCTCTTCTACGGCTTCTTTTTTTTGCCCAATTAACAGTTTACCTTGTCTTGAATCATTTTAAAGTCCTTTTCAAGGTCTGTTTCCCTTTGTACAAGCTAATATTTCACTTATCTTTGAGCTCGATTTACTATTAAACAGCATTTTGAAGCCTAAAAACTCTAATGCTTCCATTTTATACCCATCAAAAAGTATGAAGAAACTAATTCAGGACTTTGAACTTGTTAAGTACGAAGAACTCAATTGTGAGCATTTTGTGCTCGACATCAAGGCTAATGAGCCTTTACCAGAGATTCTACCAGGTCAGTTTGTAAATGTAAGGGTCGATAATAACAAGTCGGTCTTTCTACGTCGCCCACTTTCTATTCACAATGTAGATTACGAAAGAAATGTGATTCAACTCTTTGTGAAACGCATTGGTGAAGGAACTAAGTCTTTAGGTGAGCTTAAGATTGGCGATAATGTTAGTGTGGTTTATCCTCTAGGAAACTCTTACTCTATCCCTAAAAACGCTAAAACACTGCTTATTGGTGGTGGTTGTGGAGTTGCGCCTTTGCTTTACCTATCTAAATTCTTACACGAAGCTGGTAACGAAGTAACCACCATTTTGGGTGTTCGTTCATCTTACGATGCTGTCGGTCTTAAGGCTTACGAGCCATACGGACGTATTTTGGTGACTACCGAGGACGGTTCTCAGGGAGAGAAAGGTTATCCTACTCAACACTCTGTTTTAGAGAATGAGAGCTTTGATTATGCTTTTACTTGTGGCCCAGAGCCGATGATGAAGGCTGTTGCAGCTTATGCTGAGTCTAAAGATGTTATATGTGAGGTTTCACTAGAAAACACGATGGCTTGTGGATTTGGAGCTTGTTTGTGCTGTGTTACGGATACTAAGAAAGGTAATAAATGTGTATGTACTGAGGGCCCTGTCTTCAATGTAAAGGACTTGAAATGGTAAATTTAGAAGTAAAACTTAAGGATATGGTTCTAAAGAATCCAGTTATGACTGCCTCAGGTACCTTTGGCTTTGGTGAAGAATTCGCTGACTTTATCGATTTAAGCGATTTAGGGGGCATTATAGTTAAAGGAACCACGAGACATCACCGTGAAGGGAATCCTTATCCTAGAATGGCTGAAACGCCTTCTGGTATGCTTAACGCTGTAGGGTTACAGAATAAGGGTGTCGAAAATTTCTGCAAAGACATTTATCCAAGAATAAAAGACTATCAAACCAATGTAATGGTTAATGTTTCGGGCTCGGTTATAGGGGATTACGTTGAAACGGCCGCTATGATTAATGATTTGGATCATATTCCAGGCATTGAGCTTAATATCTCATGTCCTAACGTTAAAGAAGGCGGTATGGCCTTTGGAACCTCTTGTGCTTCGGCCAAGGAGGTTGTTCGTGCGGTTCGTAAAGTGTACAAGAAGCACCTTATGGTGAAATTATCACCTAATGTAACCGATATTGCTTCGATTGCTAAGGCGGTTGAGGGACAAGGAGCTGATTCGGTCTCCCTAATCAACACCCTATTAGGTATGGCTATTGATGCTGAGACTCGTAAACCTCTTTTATCTACGGTAACAGGTGGTCTTTCAGGGCCTGCAGTGAAGCCAGTAGCGCTTAGAATGGTTTGGCAAGTGGCTCAGGCGGTTAATATCCCTGTGGTTGGCTTAGGTGGTATCATGAATGCTAAGGATGCTATCGAGTTCATTCTAGCTGGTGCAACGGCAGTTCAGATTGGTACAGCTAACTTTATCGATCCTCAGGTGAGTGTGAAGATAGTTGAAGGCATAAAAGAGTATATGATTCGTCATCAGGTGAGTGATATTAATGATTTAATTGGCGCTATCAACCTGAAATAGAGAGATAATGGTTATTGGAGATTTATTTCTTTAATTAAAACATTCATTAAGGAATTAATTCTTTAATGCTAAAATAATAGGTTTACAGATGTGATTACAGCTGTAAACCTATTGTTTATTCTGGCTTTATTCGCTTAATTTGACTCTTCTAAGAAACTAGAAAACTTATTATAAATACGACTCATATTCAATATGTTACACGGACATGGCGATGATGCCTATCTCTATACACAAGCTATAAAAGCCAATTTCTCGACTAATATTTGGTATGGCGGTCAATCTGAAGACCTAAAAACCTTTATTCAAGACAATTGGGATAAGATACATGCCTACCCTGAGGTGGCTGCAGAAAGTCTTTGCGAATTAATTGCTCAAGATTTAGCTATCGGTTCTGATCAGGTTTTAGCTTGTAACGGGGCTACTGAAGCCTTCTACCTTATTGCACAAGCTTATCATTCAAAGACTTCGACCATAATCATCCCAACTTTTGCAGAGTACGAGGATGCTTGTAAGGTTAATAAACATCAGCTTAATTACCTAAATTGGTCTGAATTGAAAGCTACCACCCTTTTTAAGGAAGGTTTGGTTTGGCTTTGCAACCCCAATAATCCAGATGGTCGTGTTGTTGAAAAGACTTTCCTAGAATCTCTTCTTAAAAACAACCCGAATTGCACTTTTGTGGTGGATGAAGCCTATATCGACTTTACTGATGCGATTTCATCGGCAATCGATTTGCTTGATAATTGTCCAAATTTGATTTTGGTGAAGTCTCTGACTAAAAATTTCTCAATACCTGGCCTGAGATTGGGCTATTTAATCGCAAACAAGGCTATGGTACAGAATATTCAATTTTTCAAGCCTCCTTGGACGGTTAATTCTATAGCAATTGAGGCTGGAAAGTACATTTTACAGAGGAAGCATCAGTTCTTGCCTCCTGTAAAGCAATACAAATCAGATCAAAAGGAATTTGCTGAAAAATTGGCTCGAATTCATGGACTTAAAATATGGCCTTCAAAAACCTCCTATTTTTTGATCGAACTAGAGAAATCAACGGCTTCGGAGCTAAAAAACGACCTAATTTCTAATTTTGGACTGCTTATTCGTGATGCGAGCAACTTTCGAGGACTGAATGAAAAATTTATTCGAGTGGCAACACTTAGCAAAGAGAAAAACCAACTATTAATAGACGCACTGACTCAATGGAGCAAATTGAACTTATAATACTACCTCTTATTATTGGCTATGTGCTAGATCTGATTTTTGGGGACCCTCGAAATTGGCCTCACCCTATTGTCGGTTTTGGTAATATGATTAGTTTGGGCACAAAAAAGCTTAATCATGGTGAGCATCGCCTTGCCAAAGGCGCATTTATGAGTTTGAGTCTGATCAGTCTCATTTATTTTTCCTTCCTTTTTCTATCCAATTTCATCTTAGGACTTGATAAATGGGCTTTCATCGCCTTTACCTCTGTTTTTGTGTTTTATGGTTTAGCCAATCGCAGCTTACTGCAAGAGGGATATGAAGTCTTTAAACATCTGAATGAGAAAGGACTCGAAGCTGGACGAAAGCGTTTATCATGGATAGTAGGGCGTGATACCAAAGGGCTTAGCGAACAAGAAATACGCTTGGCGGTATTCGAAACTCTGTCTGAAAATCTTTCGGATGGTGTGGTAGCTCCTCTATTTTATTATGCAATTGGTGGATTACCTGCCATGATGGCCTATAAGATGATCAACACACTGGACTCAATGATAGGTTATAAGAACGAGAAATACTTGTATTTTGGTCGCATTGCTGCATATATTGATGATGCAGCTAACTTTATACCTGCACGATTAACAGCTTTCCTGATGGTACTTATAAGCTTTAGTTACAGAGGCTTTATCTTTATTTTTAGATATGGACGATCACACACAAGTCCCAATGCGGGTTATCCTGAATCTGCCTTAGCAGGTATTTTGAATTGTCGTTTTGGTGGTGCACACGATTATGGCGGAAAAATGGTTGAGAAACCTTATATTGGTGAGTGTGATAGGAAAATTGAAAATGCTGAAATAAAACGCATTGCTTATATTAATCATGCGGTTTGTTTGGCGATGATAATCATCATCACATCTTTTTACTGGGCCATTAATTTTCTAGTTTAATTCATTATTCTTTACAAAGAAGACTAAGCATACAATATGATTCATCTTATTACAGGCGGTCAACGCTGTGGAAAAAGCGAATTTGCTGAGCAATTGGTTCTTGAACAATCAAACAATCCTATTTATCTGGCAACATCTCGTGTTTGGGACGATGGACATCGTGCACGTATAGAGGCTCATAAGGCCCGTCGTGGTTCGCAGTGGGAATGCATTGAAGAAGAAAAAGCATTGAGTTCTCATGACTTTACAGGAAGAGTCGTTTTACTTGATTGCATAACCCTTTGGTTGACAAATATATTCTTCGATAATGGCGATCAGGATGATAAAAGTTTAGAAGATGCAAAAGCTGAGTTGGATAAAATTCTTGCTCAGAATTGCGATTGGATTATTGTGAGTAATGAAGTAGGCTTAGGTGGACATCCAGGCAATGAAATTGCCATGCGTTTCAACGATTTGCAAGGACAAGTCAATCAATATATTGCAAAAAAGGCAGATAAAGTTAGCCTTGTAATTTCTGGTATTCCTGTGGAAATCAAATCTCCGAATTAAATAAGCTGATAAAACATAAAATCGTAATATTACCAATCATCACTTTTCTTATCTTTATCAACTTATGCCATAATAGTTCAAAATATTCAGGCATAATGCCGATAGATATTTGATATTCAATATCAAGCTTGCGCAGATAGAGAATTAATCAAATACTAATCGGTAAACAAAATAACCGATTAACAAAACTAGACCACAATGACCAAACTAACAATCAAATTTCTGTTCATCACTCTCATTAGCACCTTATTAATGAGTTCTTGCAGGCGAGTAGAAAAACAAAATCAATCACAAGAAACCATCCGTGTAGGTGTTTTTGATAAAAATGGAGATAGTCCTTGGTGTATTACTGATGCCTTAGAGGCTTTAAGAATTGATCCTAACATGCAAGTCGAAGTGGTTCGCGCTTCTCAAATTATGTCGGGCGAGTTAGATGCGTTCGATGCTATTGTATTCCCAGGTGGTAGTGGACGTGGTGAAACTCAGAGTTTAGGTGAGGCTGGTATGGAGAAAATAGTGAAAATGGTAAAAGAGCAAGGTAAAGCCGTAGTTGGTATTTGTGCAGGAGCCTATATCATGACTGAAACACCTGATTATTCAAGTCTAGATTTGAATGGCTGTGAAGCTATTGATATTGAGCATGATCATCGTGGACACGGTTTATCTAAATTCTCATTGACTAAGAAGGGTAAAGAGATTTTCCCTGAGCTGAAGGATAGAAAAATTTCATTCTGCCAATATTACGAAGGACCAGTTCTAGTTCCTGCTAAGTCGGGTGCTAAGTTTATGGAGCTAGCTACCATGCTAAGCGATGTACATACCGTTGAAGGTTCTCCTGCTAATATGACAAACAATCGTCCTTTTGTAGTTGCTGCTGAAGTGGGCAAAGGAAGAGTGGCTTCATTTGTTGGTCACCCAGAGTGCACACCAGGTATGCGATGGATGCTACCACGAATGGTACGTTGGACTTGCAATAAGAAATTGATCTCTTACCCTGAGAATGTGGTTCGCCCAGATTTCTTCAAGAATGAGATTATCTACACCAAAGAGGTAAACGATTTACAGACTAAATACCACGCACAGTTGAGTGGTACAAAAACTGAGAAATTGGAAGGCATCGAAAAAGTGATTGAATTGGCTTGTTGGTCGTCGAAGAAATGGATTTCTGGTATGCTTCGCGATATGGATGCTGATGTTAGATTGAAAGCCTCTTGGGCACTCATTCAACTTGAAAGAACGGATGCAATTCCAGATTTGGAAGCTGCAGTTTTAACCGAAAAAAACACTAAAACCAAAGAGGGATTAGAAAAGAACTTAAAAGCCTTAAAAGAAATTTTGGGTGCTAAAAGTTAGCGAATAGCACACTTTAAATATATCAAAGCGGTCATCTCTATGGAAATGATCGCTTTTTGTATCTTCTTTGATTTATGAATTAGATCAAGAATTTAACATAGATGATGAGTGCAAGCGATACTGAATTTGTTGAAGTGATTTCTGATGTTATGAAATCCTTGAATAAAAATAATATCGGATAACGAGAAAACGAGGAGGTGCTTTTCGTTCTCTTCGGAATGAGGAATGATATTGTAGCCGTTTAAATAAGAATTACTCGAGAATAGATCCTAAATCTTAAAAGATTGGGATACTACGAATATCAATGGACGAGAAATAGGACAAGAGGACTTTGAACGAAATGATCAAAATAAGATCTATTGAATACTGGGCTCATTGCTACAGAGAATGGATCTGATTTAAAAGTAGAATCACGGGTTTTAATAGAACGAGAGCTTTCCCTCAAAGGAAAGCTCTCATTTATAATTTATCAGGAAATTTAAAAGAATCTTATTCGTATTTTAAAGCTTCAACAGGATTCTGAGTTGCAGCTTTCCAGGTTTGCCAGCTAACGGTAAGTATGGCAATGATAAGAGCCATTATACCCGCCAGTACAAATATCCACCAGCTCAGTTCAATTCGATAAGCAAAGTTGCTTAGCCAATCTCTTGCGATATAATAGGCAATAGGGCAAGCAATCAGAAAAGCAACGATTACCCATTGTGTATACTCCCTTATCAATAGCATCAGAATTTCAAATGATGTGGAACCATTGGCTTTTCGAATACCAATCTCTTTGGTTTTATGCTGAATACTAAATGATGACAGAGCATACATACCCAATATGGAAAGGATAATTGCAATGATTGAGAATAGGGTTAAGGCTCTCATTTCTTTGTATTGGTTGAAATAGATTTGCTCATACAAATCGTCAACAAACTCATATTTAAAAGGATTGTCGGGCGATAAAACGTCCCATTCCTTTTTTAAGGCTTGTATGGCTTCTGCTTTTCTGTTGGGATCAATCTTGGCGATAAAAGTACTGTTGAATAGCTTTTTTGCAGCTAAAACCATAGGCTTTTCTTTGGAGAACATATCACCGTAATGTAAATCCCCAATGACGGCAATCACCTTGCCTTTTTGGAACATTTTTTCAGCTTCAAACTTAAATTCGAATGATTTTCCTATGGCATCCTGAGGATTCTTAATGCCAAGGACCTGAAGTGCTGATTGGTTTAAAATATATTTTTCTTGAAAACCCAGATGTACTTTGGTGTATTTATCAAATTCCTTGAGGGTAGCTTTCCAGTTAGGATTTCCAGGATTAATCGCTATAGCTAGTCTTTCCCATCCAATAGAAGAAGTGATACCCATCTCTAGTGATCCTGCAAGTGGCTTGATATTGAATAGTTTGAAGAAATCTGATTCAATAGAAAACATACTCAGCTTCTTTTCGACAGTATGATCCATACCTTCCATTTCTACAGGATACGAGTAAGGCATATTAAGCCCGGGTTTGTAGAAGGCCGCACTCACATTTAGAATTTCAGAATGTTTTAAACAGGATTCCTTCAATATCTCATATTTCTGAATCATATGGTAAGGAACATCCTGCATAATTACGATAGCTGACTTCTCATCTCCAGGATGCAGATCATTGACCAAATCGATTTGCTTGTGCAAGACAATTGTGGTAATAATGGCTGCTATAGAAAGCATGAACTGGAAGAGTAAAGAGGCAACGAATTTCTTTGCCCCCTGATAAGGGGAACGAGATAAATCTTTCGAAACGTTAGTTGTTACTAAAGGTAGAAGGGAAGCCACGGCAAAGATCAGATAGAAAACGAGTGCTATCCACAGCATATCGAAAGCTGAGATGCTAAGATTAAAAGATGAACCGCTTAAGAAATCGAAATTGTAAGCAAGAAGTCCACCTAAAAGTATAGCAAAACTGATGGGGATAAGTGAGCGGGTGAAAATGATTTTAGCTAAATCAGAATAAGATGCTCCATTGATCATGCGAATCTTAAAATCCTTAAGATCGGTAATAAACTGTACGTAGTTTAAGTTTGTGTAGTTGATAAAAGCAATCAGAAAAACAATTAGAGCGCCAATTATCAATATTATTAGGGAGGTCATACTTCCATTAATATCCATCTCCTCAGCATTATGACTGTATAAATGAATATCCCTTAAAGGCATTAATTGGGATGTTGGAATAGATTCATCTTTTTCGATATGCTTCTTCCATTCTAAATCAATTTTAGATTCTAGTGAGGATACATCTCGGTTCTCATTCAATAAAAGATAAGTATAAGCATTGACAAATGCGTCAGATAGATCTTCTCGGTTATCTATTGAAAAAAGAAGATTTGCTTTTAAATGTGAATTGTCTGGGAAATCTTCCATAACAGCTACAACGCTATAGTTACCCGATTTGGAAAATAAGTATTGAGTTTGAATTTTAATGTTTTTACCAAGAGCTTCTTCGTCACCAAAGTAGGCCAAAGCCACCTTTTTACTAATTACAACCTGGTTGGGTTGATTAAATAAGCTTTCTCTATCACCTTTAATCAATTTAAAATCGAAGAGATTAAAAAAGAACTTATTTGTAAAGAAAACCTGTTTTGTAGAAAACTTATTTTCATTTGCAGTAATCACTGAATTTTGAGAAGGTATTAGGCGGACGATTCCTTCAATTTCAGGGAAGTTATCATAGAGGGGAAGAATTAAATTAGGTTGTAAGCTTGCAGTTGAAACTTGTCCTTTTGATTGCTGATCTTGATCATTTATACGGTAAATATTATCAGCTTTAGAGTGGAAGTTATCGTAAGAAAGTTCCTTTTTTGCATGGGTAAATATGATAAGGGTGACAGCAAAAGCAAGTCCTATACCGAGGGTGTTGATGCCGTACCATTTTTTGTTCTTTAGTATTTGGTTTAATATCATGGGTTTGGGGTGTTAGCTTAGTAATTAATCGTAGCGAATTCTTTGGCGGTTTTCTCTGTCATTACTTCACCATCGAATAGGCGAATAACACGGTGAGCAAATTCTGCATCGCGTTCGGAGTGAGTTACCATCACAATCGTCATTCCTTCGCTGTTAAGTTCGGTAAGTAAGTTCATAACCTCTAGTCCTGTTTTAGAATCGAGATTTCCTGTAGGTTCATCGGCTAGGAGAAGTTTGGGATTGGCTGACACAGCACGAGCGATGGCAACACGTTGTTGCTGTCCACCCGATAATTGTTGAGGATAATGATTCTTGCGATGTCCAATCTTCATACGATCCAGAACTTCTAAAACTCTGGCCTTTTTATCAGCTTTGCTTACATTAAGGTAGTTGAGTGGTAGCTCCACATTACGAAAAACATTCAGTTCGTCAATCAAGTTAAAACTCTGGAATACAAAATTGATATTACCCTTACGTATGAGATTACGCTGACTTTCTTTTTGGTTTCCAAGCTCTTGACCATTAAAATAGTATTCTCCAGAAGTTGGCGAATCGAGCATGCCCAGTATATTAAGAAGGGTTGATTTGCCACAACCCGAAGGTCCCATCACGGCAACAAATTCACCTTCTTTAATATTGAGATTAATTTGATTTAGCGCGGTGGTTTCAACATCCTCGGTTTGGAATCTTTTGCTTAGGTTTTCAATTTTTATCATGTAAATAAGTTTTGTAATACGATTGTTTATTGATTCGATTTATGTTTGAACCAATTATCCAATCAGTATGCCATAAATCCCTAATGGCAGAGAATCAGTTGTTTGCTCTGTTTAATTACTGTAAATCTTCGATTCACTTGTAAAGAATAAAAAAATAGGTGTAAGAATATTTTACACTATCTAGTGATCCTTATTAAGAATATTTACTTTTGAAAAGCTAAAGTTATAAAATTATGTCTACTGGTAAAATCTTAATTGTTGATGATCAAAAATCTGTCCTAGTGGCTCTGCAATTGCTGCTTCAAGATGAATTTGATGAGGTGATTACTCTTTCAAACCCGAACGGCTTAATTCATACATTGGAAACTCAATCGATAGATGTTGTCGTCTTGGATATGAATTTTTCAGCAGGTGTGAATACAGGGAATGAGGGGATCTATTGGTTAAATAAAATAGTGGAACACGATCCCCAACTCAGTATTATACTTCTTACGGCCTATGGCGATGTTGAATTGGCAGTAAAAGCTATAAAGATGGGGGCTGTCGATTTTGTATTGAAACCTTGGGATAATCAAA
Organism: Marinifilaceae bacterium; assembly: GCA_016744515.1. Classification (GTDB taxonomy): domain Bacteria; phylum Bacteroidota; class Bacteroidia; order Bacteroidales; family Marinifilaceae; genus Ancylomarina. The sequence continues at coordinate 31,227 of JADGEF010000018.1, forward strand.
AATTGATTGCAACAATAAGGACAGCTATTAAGTTAAGACAATCTAAAAAAGAGATTGATCGCCTGAAGAGTGAGAAACAATCTTTAACCCAAGTTTTAAATCAGACCGATACTCCAATGATTGGTCAATCGAAAGTGATGCTTAATCTAAATACGATTATTGGGAAAATTGCACCTACCGATGCTAATATTCTTATTTTGGGTGAGAATGGTACGGGGAAGGAACTGATTGCAAGAGCCATTCATGCCCAGTCGCAACGGTCAGATGCTGCATTTATAAGTGTGGATATGGGAGCCGTTTCAGAATCCTTATTCGAAAGTGAATTGTTTGGTCATGCCAAGGGCGCTTTTACAGATGCTAAAGCCGAGAAGCTTGGTCGATTTGAATTGGCTTCTGGGGGCACACTTTTTCTGGATGAGATTGGTAATCTCTCATTGGCAATGCAAGCCAAACTTTTAGCTGTATTACAAACGCGTCAATTGATTCGTTTGGGAGATAATACTGTGCGTGATATTGATATTCGTTTGCTTTGTGCAACCAATAAGAATTTGTTTCAGATGCTTGCTGATGGTGAGTTTCGCGAAGATTTGCTTTACCGTATCAATACCATACAAGTTGATGTGCCAGCATTGCGTGAACGTGGAGAAGATATCGCTGTTTTAGCTGAGTTCTATCTGCGTAAATACAAACAGAAATATAACAAGACTAAATTGAAATTGTCAAGCAAAGCTGTTGCTAAATTAATGCAATATATTTGGCCTGGAAATGTGAGGGAGTTGCAACATACCATTGAGAAAGCTGTGATTCTTGTAGACCATACCGAGCTAACTGAAGATGATTTCCTTTTTCATCAAAAGACTAAGGGGAAGATGAAATATCAAGCCACTAGCCTAGCTGATATGGAAAAAGAAATGATTGCCTTGGCATTGGATCATCATGCTGGTAATATGAGTTGTGTAGCAAAGGAATTGGGCGTCACACGTCCGACTCTTTATAGTAAACTGAAAAAGTATGATTTATAGAAAACTCCTCGTACAACTTGTTTTAAGATTGAGTCTTATTGTGATTCTTTCCCTTAGTATGGGCTGGCTGATATGGGGCAGTGCTTACCCATGGCTTTCTTTGGCCCCTCTGGCTTTAATGCTCTATATGACATACCGATTGGTTATATATTTGAATTCGACCAATGCCTTGCTAAGTCAATTTTTCTTAGCGGTTAAAAATGAGGAGACGGCCATGAAAATCCAACATAAGCATGGTGGAAAATCTTTTAAGAAGTTGGAAGAGAGTATGCAGAGTGTCAATCAGATTATTCGCAATTTAAGAATTCAATATCAACAGAAAGAAATAGTGAGTGACGCCATTATAGAAAATGCGGCAGTGGGCATTCTATCCTTTAACTCGTTGGGTTTGGTTGAGAGTCTCAATCGTAAGGGACGTGAATTACTAGGTGTGCATCATTTAGTAAGTATAAAAGCACTTTTGAAAAATGATCCTCTATTGGTTGAACTTTTTCAGACTATAAAAGCAGGAGAGAGCCGTGCTATTAAAACCACACTTAAGCAAAAAACGCTGCATCTTATTGTATCCTGTACCCATATTAAGTTTGATAATGAAAATTGGAAATTACTTTCCTTTACTGATATTAAGAACGAGATGGATGCCACAGAACTGGAATCGTGGCAGCGCTTAATTTCTGTTCTTACTCATGAAATAATGAATTCCATTGCACCCTTAAGCTCTCTTTCTGAAACACTTTCGCGCACCTATACTCAAGTTGATGCAAATACTGCCATAGGAGAGAAGACGCTTTCGAAAACACGTTTGGGCTTGCAAGTTATTCAAGAACAAGGAGAGGCCCTTATGCATTTTGTTGATAGCTATCGACAATTGACCCGCCTGCCCAAAGCTCAGCTTAAAGTCTTAAGCATTCAGCACTTGTTCAAACATGTATGGGCTCTCTTGGGTTTAGATGAGGATGATAAAATTCAATACGAATTCTCCTTAGAGAATGAAGATTTAAAAATTGAAGCTGATGAAAAGCTCTTGATACAGGCTTTGGTTAACCTGATTCAAAATGCTCAGCATGCCATTAAAGAAAAAGGTGAGATTAGTTTATGCGCCTACCTTTCATCCGACGGACAAACGCTCATTAGTATTAGCGATAATGGTATGGGAATAAAGCCCGAAGACATTAAGAATATTTTTGTGCCTTTTTTCACCACAAGGGAAAATGGCTCAGGCATTGGCTTGAGCGTTGTTCGACAAATTATACGTATGCATAAAGCTAAAATCAACTTGGAGTCCGTTTATGGTGAGGGCTGCAAAGTGGATCTTCTTTTTCCAGCTTACACTTATTTCGAATAAAGAGGAATTGATCTCTTACCCTGAGAATGTGGTTTGCCCAGATTTCTTCAAGAATGAGATTATCTACACCAAGGAGATTAAGAATTTACAGACTAAATTCCACAAGCAATTGAGTGGTACAAAAGCTGAGAAATTGGATGGGATCGAAAAAGTAATCGAATTGGCTTGTTGGTCATCGAAGAAATGGATTCCTGGTATGTTTCGCAATATGGATGCTGATGTTAGATTGAAAGCTTCTTGGGCACTTATTCAACTTGAAAAAACGAATGCCATTCCAGATTTGAAAGCTGCAGTTTTAACCGAAAAAAACACTAAAACCAAAGAGGGATTAGAAAAGAACTTAAAAGCTTTAAAAGGAATTTTGGGTGTTAAAAGTTAGCGAATAGCACACTTTAAATATATCAAAGCGGTCATCTCTATGGAAATGATCGCTTTTTGTATATTCTAGACTTTCATGCGATGACTTATTCGAATACATTTTCCCGCAGATACCAAAGATTATCGCAGATTGAATAATTTTGAAAATCAATTCATATCTATATAAAATCAATACCTGCGGTCACACGTTTTAAGCCCCTTCTGTATACCGCATTTTTATAAACTATTGGTAAGGGGGCAGTTACAGGCGTAAGCTAGCAGAGGAAGCTCAGAATTAGAACCTAACAATTAATTTAGAAAAGAAAAACTCATCACTTCTCTTTTTTTTATGCTCTACACTCTAATTCTATTATTCCGCTCGATCCCCGACTTGCTCAGTTCCTTGTTTAACTTATTCAGCTTGCTAAATAACCTGTTCCGTGCGTTATTTCACTCGTTCCGCTCGTAATTTGAATCGTTCCGTTACCGAACGGAAGGGTATCCACACCGAACGGAGCACCTACCTGTGCGCACGGAAGCACAAAATTACCGAACGGAAAGGATCCCGATGCGCACGGAAGCCTATCCATGCCGAACGGAAGACCTCATCTAGCGAACGGAGATGGTCAATTTGCGAACGGGATGCCTGCTCGCATGGAGAACTCAATAAACCTTGTCATTGCGAATCCGAAGTATGAGGATGTGGCAATCTCATGATAGATGAACTAAGCTTTTTTATTTTTTAAGAATCCAACATCACGGGCAATATCTCGGGTGAGTTTTGAAAGAGGGCGTTTGCCGAGATCTTCATCTTCGGTATAGTTTCCTGTAACAATTCGCAAAGCCTCTTCTTCGTTCTCAATCAGGTCGGGAAACTGCTCCACTAAACTTTGAATATAATCGGGCGAATAAATTTCTCCTTTTAATAGCATTTCTTTTACGATATCGTCGTGATGATCATACAGTTCTTTTAAGCCGAAAACATCGACATTACTTTGCATTTGCTCTTTATATTCAGGCTTTACATTAGGTGTAATTTCAACATTCCCTTTTGGATAATTAAAAGCAGCATCCTTAGGCTTCCAACCAAAAGTAAGGACATCATCGGCACTACTAATTTCGTAGGGGGATAAATCTATTTTACTTTCTCCTTTTGCATGATTACATGAATAACAAGAAGGAATCAAATTAAAGAAGGATAAAGCCAAATAGGGGTATTTACCGCTTCCTTTCGGAAAAAAATGATCGGTTTGACTACTACGTTTGATTTTCTCATCTTTCTTAAAATTATGAATAAATGAACGATTACAATAAGGACACACCTTTATTTGTAGATTGGCTATCAGGTTAACACCACAATATTTGTTTTGAGAATACTTACTGAAGTTAGAGTATGTATCTTTTATCAGTTCTGGTATTTGTGATTGCCAATTGGCCGATTTACCTGTTTTAATTCGTTTTTTAATGGATCTTAACTCTCCTGGTTTTGCTTTTATCAATTTTTCAAAATCGAGATTGTATTGTGAAAGCCAATCATTGATTTCTATTAGTTTATCAGGAGAAAAATATTTGCAAATTCCTTCGTAATGTTCATCAATAATTTTCGAATCAAGAATGTTTATTGGAATCATACTTGTTTCCCTTTCAGTTGTTTGATTTCTTCTTCCAATGCTTTAATGCGATTGTCAATTTGCTGAGGAGAGTGAAATTTCTCATCATACATTTGCTGTAATTTACTTTTGATAATTGGCTCACCAATCTGGTCAATAATAAAGTTCATTTCTTTTTTCCTGATCTCGTCTATTTTATCTTTTGGATCATCTTGGTTCAAGTCTTTGATTACGTCATCAATCTTTTTCTTCGCAAACTCACCCATTAAACCATTCTCTAAAAAGAAAGAGTTGCGATAAAGGCTGTGAATGTTAGCGCCGAAGGTACTACTCATATTCTCAGGTTGGCTAACTATACAGTCTCCAGTGTTTTTATCTTTATCAAGGAAAACAAGGTTCTCTTTTGGGAGATCAGAAACTAAGAACGGGGAGTGGGAAGATATTAATATTTGAATATTGATATTACCTATGATCTTTTTTATAAATGATATAGATTCTTTTATAAATTTCCTCTGCCATTCAGGATGAAAAGATGTTTCTGGCTCATCAAGAAATAATATGATATTCTTAACTCGAGAATTAATGTGTTGACAACTAGAGATTTTTTCTAATAAGCGTCCATAAAAATTATAGAAAGACATTTCACCTGATGAAATACCAATCCATTCCCAGGAGATATCATTAGTTAAATTTCTATTGAAATCTAAAGTGGTGAGACCATAGTACACTTCATGTTTAAAGTAATAGTAGTATAAACTTTTCATAAAGGAATCAGAAAGGTTCTCTGTCCTTATTTTGAAAATAAATACAAAATTAAATGGACCTAATGAGTAAGGATCTTTATCATATTCAATTGAACCCTCATTGTGTAACTTTAATAGTTCTTTATAAAAAGAATATGAATAGTGAGTTTTAATCATTTCTTCAAAACTATTATAGATCATATTTGAGGGTGAGCTATCTATTGTGAAGACTTGATTTAATAATCTATTTTCGATGTGCTGTATGAAAGATAAATCGTCATTCTTATTGAACAATCTTTGATAATTCTCATCTCTTATTTCTTGATTATATTCACTTAGAGCATTGATTTGTAAATCAATAGCTTTTGGGGTACTGGTATTACTTATAGGTTCCGATTTCAACAGATATTTAAATAGTTGAATATGCCTTAATGAATCTTCCATTTGTAGGAGTTCAATATCAGTATGATAATTTGGCTCATTATTTTTTCGCATGAGATTATCTCGGAGAATTCCTCCATTGGATATATCATCTACTAAAAGTCCTTCGCCTAATCCTTTTAAGATAAATTTTTCGGTATGTGGTGAGTAATATATTAGTCTAGTATTAACTGATTTTGCATAATCGTTTAAAGGATATTGAATGTACTCTTTTTCGTGAAGTTCATAATTGCATTTTATCTTCGGTCTATTAGTATAAAGTTTACCAGCTTTAATGTAAATGAAGATTATATTTTTATTGTATTCTTTAAGCCCATGAGAGCTGGCACAAAATCGAATTAGAAATTCCATTAGATTACTCTTACCACTTCCGTTTTTCCCAATAATAGCCGTTACATTGCTAATATTCTCTCCAAAGAAATCTTCAGGGTAGTTTAGATTTCTATCTTCATGCTTTAGAGTACCGCCAGTAACTTTTTTGTTTTCATCTTCTTTGTATTCAAAATTGAACCAATGCTTAGGCGAAAAGTTAAAACCTTGTTTTTTAATGTTTTTGTAATCTTCAATCCAAATGTATAAGAGTTCCATGGTACCTGTGTTAGAGTTAGGATTGTAAATTTAACAAAATAGGATCATGTTCAATAAGAGAATGTTTGTTTATCTCATCAAAAAAGAACTGTCATTGCGAGAGCGAGGAACGAGCTTGTGGCAATCTCATGATAAATGTGCTGGGATTCTTCTTAGAGCAGTTCAACTATTAAGAGATTACTTCACTTGCTTAGGCTCCTTCGTAATGACAATGTCCTTTTTAACTAAGCCCCCTTTAGAATTTATTACCGTCATGCTCTGACTATAGGCAAGCTGCACGTGTCAGGGTATGACTAAAGTTTGTTCATTCAGGAGTATAAAGAACCTCAGCGACTTGTCATTGCGAGAGCGAGGAACGAGCTTGTGGCAATCTCATGATAAATGTGCTGGGATTCTTCTTAGAGCAGTTCAACTATTAAGAGATTACTTCACTCGCTTAGGCTCCTTCGTAATGACAATGTCCTTTTTAACTAAGCCCCTCAGAATTTATCCCGTCATGCTCTGACTAAAGGCAAGCTGCATGTGTCAGGCTAAAGTTTGTTCATTCAGGAGTATAAAGAATAAAGCGACTTGTCTTTGCGAGAGCGAGGAACGAGCTTGTGGCAATCTCATAATAGATGTGCTGGGATTCTTCTTAGAGCAGTTCAACTATTAAGAGATTACTTCACTCGCTTAGGCTCCTTTGTAATGACAATGTCCTTTTTAACTAAGCCCCCCTTAGAATTTATTACCGTCATGCTCTGACTATAGGCAAGCTGCACGTGTCAGGCTAAAGTTTGTTCATTCAGGAGTATAAAGAATAAAGCGACTTGTCTTTGCGAGAGCGAGGAACGAGCTTGTGGCAATCTCATAATAGATGT
>JADGEF010000018.1:38292-38487 GCA_016744515.1 Marinifilaceae bacterium
GCTGGGATTCTTCTTAGAGCAGTTCAACTATTAAGAGATTACTTCACTCGCTTAGGCTCCTTTGTAATGACAATGTCCTTTTTAACTAAGCCCCCTTTAGAATTTATTACCGTCATGCTCTGACTATAGGCAAGCTGTACATGTTAGGGTATGACTAAAGTTTGCTGGTTATTTTATTGAGAGCCTCACAAAAAA
>JADGEF010000161.1 GCA_016744515.1 Marinifilaceae bacterium
CTGAATTACGCAAGTCCCGGATACACAACCTACATATTTCCAGTAAAGGTAGCCTCCAATAACTCCTACGATACCACCTATGATTTCGAATTTTCTATTCTTTATAATTTGTTTCATATCTGTCAGTTGTAGAGTTCAAAACTATAACTTTTTATTGACTTAGTCATTGTTTTTTATTGAACAAGAACCACTTTCTGTCGATATGTTTGAATGAATACCGGATTTAGTTTTACCAATTTTATTTATATAGAGATAGTCGATTTTGCAAGTAGTGTTATAACCAATACTGAAACCAATATTTTCACCATAGAATGTTTTAAACTGATGTTCCAGAACCTTTTCTCCATTAATAAAGAAATAGTATTGATTATTATATTTTCTTATTGTTATTGTGTTGTAGTTTTCTATATTATTTATGTAATTCGAAGTTTCATAATAGTCGGACCAATCATCATAGGTATCACTTTCGCTATTTTCATCACTTATTCTAAAACGATTTACATTGAATTTAAAATTAAAGTAACCGTTACCAACCGGTTTGTTTTTATGTCCCCAAATCAAACCGCTAAACATGTCATGAAAAGAATTGGCATCTGAGTGGGTAATTTTTATTTTTGATTCAATTTGAAAATCTGAACCTTCAACCAAATTTACCACCTTATGCCAGAATAAATGTTCTCTACCTTCTTGTAAACAAGTAATTTCATATTGTCCATTCTGAATTTTTGCAATTTTTTCATCATCTTCACCAGTATACCATTTGTTTGAGTTATCATTAAAATTTTCAATAAATACATTTTGAAAATAAGATGAAGGAATATTGCCATAAACTGCTGGATCAAATAAGTTCACTGTTACCTGCTTTTCGGTTGCTACAATTTCATCTTCTGAATCTTTTACCTCTAGTTTAACGGTGTAATTATCAACTTTATCATATTTATGAGTTACAGTTTTGTCCGTACTCCATTCCGTATCCCAAGTTCCATCATTTTCAAAATCCCATCGTACTTTCAAATCTGAAGTAGGGTCCTGTTGATCGGTACATTCACTTGCATCGAATTCAAATTTAGTTTCTAACCATCCAGTTTCCTGAGAAACTTTAAAAGATGCTACAGGAGGAGTGTTTGTGTTGAGAGTTTTGAATACTCTATTATCACTATCAACAGATGGAGTGTTACCATCAGATACACTTATATACCAGTAGTAGGTAGTATTTGATTCCAGATTTAAATGATAATAGGGATAGTTCGTTTTCCCTGCCAAAATCCAGTTGTTTGGAGACTTGTTGTAATATACAGAATATTCAATTTCATCATCATTCTCATCATTACTAGCTTGCCATTGTAAATCAACTTCTGGATTAACATCAATTTCAAGTTCTGTAGGGAATTTTAATATCGGTTTACTGGGTTGCACTTGTTTTTCATCTTCCTTACTACAAGAAACACCCACAAGAACTAGAAATAAGAATAGTGTATTAATTATACTTTTGGGTATTAAGTTTTTCATTGAGTCAAATTTAATTTTATGATAATGACGATTGGTTTTTTAGAAATCTTTTGCAAGATTCTATAAGGCTTTAATAAAGGATATGTTTAATAGTGTTTTTTTGTTTAAAAATTAGATAACTATTTAAAGATTAACTCCCAAGAAGTTTATGGATAATTATAATCTTCTTGGGAGAATAATTTTTAAATTAAATATTAAACAATATTCCAACCGTTGCATTTATATTTTCAAATGCAGTATTGTATTTAATATCCCCAAAGAATTGTAAATCTCCACCAGATCTTATCCCTGCACCGAAATTTGCACCTATTTCAGATTCAGAACTTGAAACACTGCCAAAATCACCAGCATCTACACTCACATCAACTATCGAATAATTTAACCCTCCAAGTGCATAAAGTTTAAAATTATCATTTGCGACTAAGTTATAATGTGCATCTAGATCAACTACATACATGTTTATGTCCAAATCGTCAGGTACGCTTGGAAAGAAGTAAGTAAAGCCAGGAGCAATCGAAAATGACGATGTTATATCGTAAATACCTTTTACCCCAACACCAAAAGCAATTGTTTCTTCTCCATTATCATCAATTGATAAATCGGTACCAGCTGTGGTTGTTATACCTAATTTAAATTGAGCATTAACGTCTTGTCCATAAGTTAGCATTCCGATGAATGCAATTAATAATAAAATTTTCTTGTTCATTTGATGAAATTTAAAATTTAACCCTAAACTGTTTTAGAGCATGACTATGATTAATTATTTAATATTAATTTTCCAATATCCGTAGTGTCATTGTTAAGCTGCCCTTTTTTGAGGCTAGTGATAACTTCAGAAAACCTATCTTCGTCATAGAATAATCGACCTGTGTTATTTTCTATTAACACATCATTAGGATCTCCATAATCATCAACCATAAGTAGTGCATAATGAAAATTACTTATACCATCATCAGATAAACGTCCGGAACAAGCTATAAGTAAAAGCGATTCAGAGTCGCTAGAGGTTGAATGTAGTTTTGTAAAGACAGAAAATTCATTATCTGTTCCTGATATAAAAGAACCATTACCGATGCCTTCACTACCCCCTTGGAGCCTTTTAACACTAACCGTTAGATTGGTATTAGATTGGTTATAAAACTGAATTCTCAAATCGCCATATATTTTTCCTATCTCATCATTACTAATGGTAGTAGATTTAAGAGCTAATGGGCTTGCTATGTATATGTTCTCAAAATTTGGTGGATTATATCCTTCATACACAGGAAAGCCAAGATTATCGAGAGCATCCAAATTTTCATCAGAAAGTAAAAGGTGTATGTTGTTTGAAAGTCCATCGGCTTGAGTTGTGCCATCTTTAAAGCCTCTCCACTTGCCTGTCATGTCATTGTTACCCGAGTTATTAACCCAGTTTCCTTGTGCTGATGTTTCGGAGAATGTGCCAGTAAAAGTTGCTCCTGTGCTAACTGATCCAAAGGTTAGTGTTACATCTCCATCAGGAGAAATTTTTCCTTTTGCAGAATAATAACCAAATTCTTCAGAGTTTGTGGTAGCTGTTATGTTTCCGCTAGATGAGATTGTAGCTTTCCAAGAGCCTGAATCGGCACCTGTAAACACACCGCTCCATTCGCCTTCAAAAGGAGATGGCGCTTCATTATCATCTTTGCTACATGCTGATATTAGCAGGCAAAGAGTAAGAAGGTAGAAAAGATTTTTTTTCATAATTAAGGGGTAGATTTAAGTGTTTTTTTATGATGTAAAGAAAGTGTCTGTTTAAAGAATATAGAATTGCACTTAGTGCTGGAAATCACAATAGATGTCATCTGCATGTTTGTGGTAATAGGATGTCTCTTTTTTATAATTAAATATGGTTAACAATTTGGAACAGATATAAAGGTTGTTTAGTTATTTTCTAATCGCTAATATTCTTCTGTTCCCATCCCAGGAGCCTAAACTTAAGAGGTAGTTGTCTAAGTTTTTGTGAGCTAAATAATAGCCAGGTTTATCGTGGTTGTGGCGTGTAATAAAATACCAACGTGTTGATGAGTTTTTTTTATTTCCGTTATAAGTAACGGCTACACTATTATTTTTTTCCAATTCTAAACCATCTAATAGATTCTTGATACTATTATTTGAATTATAATAAGCTGTTAAATCATTCCAATCCGCAACTTTATAATTGCTTCCAAATACACTTTCCACAATTTGGTTCCAGTCACCATCTTTATCAAAAGTTTTGTCGGTAACTCCAAATTTGCCGTAAGTTGTCCCTTTTGTTTGTGTGGTAAAACTATATTTCTGGCTATTGGAACGAATGCCGTCTTCTGAAGCGCCAACAGACCAATAGTAGGTCGTATTTGGTTCCAAACTCATTGACATTTCTGTAGCATTACTCCCTTCGTATACATTGGCGATTTTATCAGCATCAGTGGGCTCGTCATCCATATAAACAACATACTTTACATTATCACCAATATTAGTCCATGTCAATGTTAATGAGGTTGGTAGATCGGTGTCCCCATTTTCAGGGTAAGTGATTTGAGGCTTCTCCAATGAATTTAAATTTTCATTGTCATCTTTGCTACATGCTGACAATAGCAGGCAAAGAGTTAGTATGTAAAATAGATTTTTTTTCATAATAGAGGTAGGCTTAAGTAATGTTATATTTAACGATGTAAAGAAAATACGGTACGGTTTAATATTGAATAGCACTTAGTGCTATATTTTGTTTGATAGAAAAAAAATGTTATAATTGCTGATTGCTTAGTGTTGCATATTAATATAAGGGGTGTTTGTAATTCTATTTATTCTAGTATCTTTCATCCGTGTATTATGATTTATGCAATTTATAACAAACATAAAAATTGGCTATCGGAGATTTAAATAGCCACGAATATTTATGTCCTATAGTTATGGGAATAAGAATTCCAACACGTATTAACGTTAAAAATTACCCCATTACATGAATGTTGTTATTGTTGAGGATCATGCAGTATTATTATATGGATTAATAGAGATAATCGAGAGTAAACTTGAGGTATCTTCTATTGAAGGGTTTTGTACATCTGCAAAATCTGAATATCATGCAAAATGGTTAGAGACAGATTTATTAATTGCAGATTTGGAATTTAAAAATGGAGAATGCGGAATAGATTTTGTCAAAAAATTACGAGTAAGGTATCCCAAGATTCGAATCATTGCCTATTCATCACATAAAATATTCTCAGTTCTGAATAAATTGAAGCGAAGTGGATTTAATTCCTATGTATGTAAAGAAATGCCGGTAAAAGAATTGATAAATACTATTGGTATGGTAATGAAACAATCCCCCAACGTTTTTTATGAATCGGGTTCCTATCGAAAATTCATGCACGAAAGAAAAACTGTGGAAAATAAGTTTTTTTCAAGTAAATATGAGCGAGATATTTCATTAACGCCTACAGAGAGAGTGGTTTGTGAAAGAATTGCAGATATGCCTAAGATAGATAACTCTATTCTTGCAAAAGACTTAAATATGAAATTAAATACCCTGAAAAAACATATTACAAGTATTTATAAGAAATTGGATGTGCATAGTAAGGAGGGTGTTGTGATTTACAATCAATTGCTTACAAAGTAAAATATCCCCGAAAATAACTGATCTATGAAAAGAGCCGTATTGTCAATATTAATTCTCCTGACCTTTGTTTCGTGCAATAAAACTGTAGAAGAGATAAAAACATCTATTCAATACTACAATAAAGCAAATAAAGTAATGGAATCTAGTGTAGATTCTTGTTTGATTTATTTAGATAAAGCAATTGAATATAGTAAACAAGAGGAGGATAAGTTACTCCAATTAAAATCTGGTTATAAAAAAGGAAAAGTTCTTTCTGATATTGATTATAAAAGATCAAATGTTGTACTTAAGGATTTTGTGAAGTTATCGCAGGATTTGGAAGATGAAAATACTGAATGTAAAATTTATTTAACAATTGGAGAAAACTACTATTATAATGGATACGTTGATTCAAGCGAGATATATTTTAGTAAGGCTGTCAAGATAAAGAATAAAGTGAAAAATAAGAATACTCTAAGTAAGTTAAATTTTTATTTGGGAATTCTTTGTCTAGAGAAAAATGAATACCATAAAGCAATCGAATATTACAATATAGTAAAATTATATGCCGACAGTTTACGTAATGAGGGCATTAAGGTATCTAGTAATGCCAATATAGCTATTTGTTATGAAAGAATTGGAGAACTAGATAAATCAGCAGAATATGGTTTAAATGTATTGAAATATTATGAGGAGAATAATTATCCGTTAACGCAAATTGCACAAACAAGGTCAAATTTATTTAATGCATTAAATTCAACTTTAAGTGATGAGGATATTTTAAAATTTGTTATTAAAACTTTACGGATTAGTAAAGAGAGCAAATCTCCTAGAGCTCTTTGTTTAGCTCATCAGAGGATGGCAATTGTATATCGTGAAAGAACAAAAGAATACAATAAATCTGTTGAAAATTATGAAAGAGCTTTGACTTATGCTTCTGCAGGTGGTTTTAAGCATAAAATTTCTTCATTAATTAGTAATCAAGGTAGTGTTTATTTGGAATTAGGTCAATTTGATAAATCGCTGGAATTAATTAATAAAGCATTGAAGATATCAATTGAAAATAAGGATAATAGACGAATTAGCTTAAACTATAATTTGAAAGCAGAGAATTACATTAAACAAGGTAAATTTAAAAGAGCCGAAGAATACTTAAAAAAAGCACTCCAATATCCATCAAATTTACAACGTGAAATGTTTGTATATGAAAATTTAATTGAAGTGTATGAAAGTCTAAGTATGTACAAGGATTTGTCTGCAACATTTGAAAAACTTCGAAAAACTGAAGTTGAAATGGAAAAAGAAAATAAAGATAAGACAATACAAGATCTTAAAACCAAATACGAAACAGAAAAGAAAGAGCAAAAAATAGAGTTATTAGAAGTAATTAGTCAGAATCAGCAATTAAGCTTAGAGAAAGCTGAGCAAGAAAAAAGTATGATTCTAGTAGGAATTGGCTTAATGGTTTTGATGGTAGTTCCTCTAGGTTTCTATGCTCGTCAGCGAAACAGGAATAAGGTGCTAGAGGTACGCATTAATAGCGAAAATAATGAATGCACGCGAATAGCTAAAGATTTGCACGATGGTGTTTTTGGTAGCTTAACAACGATTCAATATTTATTGGAAACAGGTACAGATTCAGACTATCTGATTAAGAATATAGAATCAGTAAGTAATGAAGTAAGAGGTATTTCTCATAAACTAAACATGACTGCTTTGGCATCTCAAAGTTTTAAACAAGCTGTTTCAGATTCGTTAATGTTGAGTCATTTTCCTACCGATGTTGATTTAAAGATCAATTTTCCTGATGGTTTTGAAATTAAAATCTATGAAAAGAAAATGAATTTGATTCGTATTCTTCAGGAGTTAGTAAATAATACGTTGAAGCATGCAGAAGCGTCAAGGATTGAAATAGGTTTTAAAGCTGAACGAAAAAAAATAGGTTTAACTTATAGTGATAATGGGGTAGGATGTATGATCGATGAAGTAAAAAAAGGAAATGGCTTAATTAATATTCAAGATCGAGTGAAAATGCTTAATGGAGAAGTGAAATTTGATAGTCAAATAGATCAAGGTTTTTATTGTAAGATTGTAATCTGATATATTTAGAAAAAGCTCATTTACACAAACATCTTCTCAGCTTTCGGGGAAGATGTTTTATTTTATAAGACCTTAAAGTATTTATTTCTCAAACAAAACTTTATAGCTAACTTTGTTACTCAAACCTTAAAAACGAAGTATGTTGAAGATTTACCACAACCCACGCTGTTCAAAATCACGTGCAGCCCTTGCCTATTTAGAAGAAAAAGGACTTAAACCTGAAATCCGTTTGTACTTGAAAGAACCCTATACGGTCGAAGAAATGGAGGACGTTTTAAAACGAATGAATAAGGAGCCTCAAGATATTGTTCGAACTCACGAAAAGCTATATAAA
>JADGEF010000162.1 GCA_016744515.1 Marinifilaceae bacterium
CAAATAGGGTATTCCTTGTTTAAGATTGGTTAGGTGCGTTTTGTCGATATTTACTATTAACTCTAAGTCTTTCTCAAGAAAATCAGTTGCTATTGCTCTGTATTTCCCTGCCTGACTTTTGGTTCGTGCAAATATCAAGATCTCGTCTGCGTAACGAACAATTCTTATCCCCTTACCTTTCATGTACTGGTCAAACCTGTTTAGATAAATATTAGACAACAAAGGGGAAATAAGACCCCCTTGCGGTAGGCTGTGCAAAGGGTATTAATTTATACATTCAAAAAAAAACACGACATTCGCATTAATATTGTCAAAACTAACTCATTAATGGTGTCAAAAAAGGAAGAAAAATTAGCTCTAGAATTAAAGATATTACGTGCTAAATTAAAAAAAGAAAAACAGAAAGTTCGAGATATAACAACTAGTCGAAATAAACATAAATCAAAAAGTAAAGAATTATCCGAAGAATTAAAGCAAGAAAAAAAAAAGATAATTTCATATGTTTAAGTCAGCAACCTATTGACAGGCATCGTTATAGTGATTTGATTGTGAAGCTTTGTGTTGAAATGTATATTATATCAGGCAGTGGATTAAAAGCTACAGCGAAGTTAATTAAGCTGATTAATAAACAGTTGAAATTAGGACTTACGCAAATACCGTCTCCTAATAGTATTCGAAATTGGGTAAAAAAAAGTGGTTATAATATTTATACAGAATCATTTTTAAAAGAAACTCAAGATGATTATGCTCTAATCATTGATGAAAGTATGATGATTGGAAGCGAAAAGATGTTATTAACTCTAGGTATAAAAGCAAACAAAGAGGATGAAAAAGCATTAGGATATAGTGATGTAGAAATATTAGACATAAGTGTAAAGTCAAGTTGGAATAGTAGTAAAATATCCACTGTACTATCTGATATAGAGAGTGATATTGGGAAGTCTCTATCGTATGTTATAAGTGATAATGCAAGCACAATAAAAAAGGCTCTAAAGTTACAAAACTATAACCACGTGCGTGACGTAGGACATACTATTGCAATGCTGGTAGAGAGACAATTTAAAAAGGATGAATCATATATTGAGTTTATAACAGCTCTTTCAAGAGTAAGGTTTCAGGAGATTATGAAATCTACTAGTTATCTGTTACCTCCAAAGCAAAGATCTATTGCAAGATTTATGAACTTTGCTCCATATGTCAGATGGTCTATAAATATTCAGAATCAATTTAGCCTGTTAAATGAAAACGAAAAAAAAGTGTTTGGCTTTATTAAGAATCACAATATTATAACTAGCCAGTTAGTTGAAATAGACGACATTACAAGTGATATATTTAAGGAGTTGAAAAATAACGGTTTATCTAAAAACTCACTGAGATATTGCCGTAAAAAGGTTAATAAGCTATTCTGTTCTACACACGATAGTGTTGTTAGCGTAGCTAAAGAGTTACTTAATTATTTATCCGAAGAAGAGAGCAAATTGCCAAATGAAAAAACAATATGGCACTGTTCCTCTGATATAATAGAGTCTATCTTTGGCACCTACAAGAATAGGAAATCAAGCAATCCTTTAAATGGGATAACTAGTTATGTGATGATGCTTCCTCTTTTAACAAAAGTAGATATTGAAACATGTGATTCTAATATTAACTTCAAAGACTCTCTAGAGAAAGTTTTTCTGAGAGATATAACGCAATGGTCGGGTGATAACTTAACTGAAAATCTGACTATTAAGAGAAGGAGAATATTAAAAGTAGCATAGTGCTTTTTTATAGCTTTGCACAGCCTAGTTTAAGGGTTTGTAGATTCTATCTACATTATTCTACCCATATGAGTTTATTCAAAAAAAATTAATAAGTAAAATGTAAAAGATCTATTGTGATCCATTTAACAAGTATGCATTTAAATTATAAAATAAATATGAGGACTGAAACAGTTTGAGTGAGTTTCATTCAAAAGATTAAGTTAGCAAGGTGGGTTGGGTTTCTGTTTGTCTTAATGTTTGTGGGTAATGTAGTGGTGTTATATATGTATTTATAATAATGATATAGCAAAACCATATGTGTTTAAAAATGCAAAAGTAATATCTGTAGAGTTGTATTTGGCAGATAGTCAGGTTGTGCGAGTTGATTGTTGTGATTTCAAGATGTTGTTTTTTTAACCTGGATATTGATATTGCAATGTGGAATTGGTTTGACTTATGTTATTATTTTTAATCAAAATATATTACGCTAATTAGTTGGAATAATTTATTATATGGTTAATTTTGATGAGCTGCTTTTTTTATGCGATTAAGATCTTGTTAAAATGATGAATGTTAGTTGGGTAGTGTTGTTGTAAAAAAGGAAGTGTTAAGTGGGTGTTGCTGTAATATATGAAATTAATACGGAGTGTTCAGGCAGTAAATCTTAAGCTAATTTATCCATACTTGATTGGGTGAAAAAAATAAAAAACGAGAATGTCAAAAAGCATTCCGTAAAAAAAATAAAAAGAAATCAAATAATAAACAAAGCATCAAGTGTGCTTTATAAATTTAAAAAAAGCTGAAATGAAGAATTTGAAACATTACTGTTTTATTTTATTTATAACGCTGCTATTGAGTAGCTGCGATAAGGATGAACCATTTGTTGAACCAGTAATAAAAGTCATTACTGCTACTGATATTACCAATACTACAGCGGTTATTAATGCCGAAATTATAGAGACTGGCTCCGAGCCTATACTTAAGTACGGTTTCGTTTGGGCGGAAGGTGATTATGATGTTGTGTCGATGGATGATGGTAAGGTTGAATATCTAAATGGAATTCCTTCGGAAGGTGAGATCTCTTTTGAGCTGAAAAATCTGGATCAAGGGAAGTTTTATGGCTACAATTCTTTTATTCAGACAGAGACAAATACTTATATGGGTGGTAAGTATGGAACAGGTTTTAGAATGGCAAGCCCAGAGATTACTGATATCAATCCTAAAGAAGGTTCGGGGGGGACGGTAGTTACCATAACAGGTAACTACTTTACGGCTAACAAAGATGCTATTTCACTACAATTAGGTGGGCAAGAGGCAGAAATATTAGAAGCATCTGAATCTCAAATTACGTTTGTTGCACCAGAAGTATATCAAGGAGATAGAGATGTTAACCTTGTTGTAAATGGTGTAAAAACTCAAAGTAAAACTGTGTTTAAATATTTGGATTATTTTAAGTTTGATACCAAATACCTTAGACCAGGTGAGGTGTTTACTTTTTGGGTTTCTTATCAGGTGAATGATGATGATAATTTGAAACCAAAAATTGATGTGAAGATTAATGGTAAGCAATGTGATGCTTTTTCGAAGAAGATCGTAGGTCGACAGACAACGGTTGATGTTTACTTGCCAAAAGATTTACAATCAGGAACAGCTATCATTGAAATGAAAACACCTAATCGTGAGTACTTATTTAATAAAAGTAGTTCGTTAACCATTCTGCCTTCAGGTGTATGGGTAAAGAAGCAAAATTTACCCAATAAAAATATAGGTAAAGGTATTGGTTTTTTTAAAGGAGGATTTGGATACGTTTTGAGTCAGAAAAAATTACATAAATATAACCCCAATAGTAATAGTTGGACTTTATACAAAGAGATTTTATCCCTTCAAAATAAAAAAATAGATGCACTTGGTTTAATTGATGAGGATTTGTTGATTTTGCAAGGAAAGACTTTAAAGTGCTTCAACTTTCTTGGAGACTATTCGCAGGCAAGAGCAGAATTTCCAGGAGAGGAGCGAGATGGAGCTTCAAGCTTTGTTGTGAATAATACGTTTTATTATGGCTTAGGATACATTAGTAAGGATTATCAAAATGATCTATGGAAATATGATCTTGATAAGGATGTGTGGACTCGTCTTGCAGATTGTCCCTCCTTTAATCATCTTCTGTCCAGTCAAAAGGAATCTGTTTTTATTTTTGAAGATAAGGTTTTCATAAATGGACTGATTTATGACTATAAAACTGACAAATATACGGATAGTGCAATATCTTTTTATCCAGGTAAAAACTGCTTGGTGCTTAATAGTAAGTGTTATTTGATAGGTTTAAGTAATCGATTTGTTTCAGCTGTAAAAAATGATGATGGTTCTTTTCGATTTAATTATAAGGAGGTAATAGGTATTAGCGATTATGATTTTACCAGAAAAGAAATTGTAGAAGATACGCCTTGTCCTGTAATTAGTAGCTATAAATACTTCTCATTCAGTATAGAGAATAAGATATATATTGGTACGGATGATGATGCTTTAGAGTTCTGGGAATATGTACCAGCAGAGTAGCTTGTAAATCTGATTTAGGAGGGAGTATCATTTCTATGCTCCCCGTTAGTATTATCTTCAAAATCCAAAGAAATTAGTAAGCGATGAAAGATCTTATAGCCCTATTTTTATTAAGCTTATGCTTAAGTTCTGCTTTTTCGCAAGAAAAGGATACTGAATTCAAACGAGGTGTCGCAATTTTGGCATCACCAAAAAAAGATAAAATCTTGTTGCGTTGGGCTCCCAATCATCATGTTTTATGGAAAAAGGCGAAAGCTACAGGCTACACATTAGAACGCTATGTATTGTATCGCGACAATAAGCAATTGGCCGAACCTGAATATAAGCTTTTAGGAGAGGGTGTAAAGGCTAATGAAAAAGCATGGTGGGAAAATGCCATGCAAGATTCTCTGGTAAGCGATTACGACTGGTTGTGTGTGGCTGCACAGGCCATTTTTGGGGCAGAGTTCGAGATGATTGATCAAAAGCAAGACCCGATGATGCAGATGGTTCACAAAACCAGAGAGCAAGAAAATAGGTATTCTTTTGCCATGTTTGCAGCCGATCAATCGCCACGTGTTTCCAAAGCAATGGGCTTAAAATATACCGATACCGATATAAAAGAAAATGAAATGTATTTGTATCGAGTTTACCCAACAAATTTGAATGTTAAGGTTGACACGGGCTATGTATATACAGGCGTATCAGATTATGAACCTTTGCAAAAACCATTGGGAGTACATTCTAGGGTCGATGGGAAGAGATCAATGATTATTTGGAACCAGTTTCTACTATCAACAGTTTATAATGCCTATATGGTCGAACGATCGGATGATGGCGGTCAATCTTTCAAGCCTATAAGCAAAAGACCTATTGTTTTAACCTATGGCGATGATGGGGATATTCCAATGAATATGATGAAAACCGACTCGCTACCTCAATTGTTGAAAGAGTACCAGTATCGTATTTACGGAATTACGGCCTTTGGTGAAAAAGGGCCCTATTCCGATTTGATTAAGGCCATGGGAAAACCTCAGTATCGTATTGCTTTTGCTGATCTCGATCAGAAAATTAATGCAAATGGAGAAGTCGAAATTCAGTGGGAATTGGATTCTCTTGGAGAACTGTATGTGAAAAGCATGCAAGTGTTACGAGCTAAGTCATCTACAGGGAATTTTTTAGCATCATCAGATGTATTGAGTGGTAAATCTCGATCTTATATTGATCAGGAACCTATGGGTACTAATTATTATAAAATTAAAGCCACAGGTGTTAATGACGACAATTTTTACTCAGTACCCTTATTGGTTCAATTGCAGGATAGTATTCCACCCTTACCGCCTGTGGATTTAGAAGGAAAAATCGATTCTACTGGCTTGGTTCATATTAACTGGAGCCCTTGCAAAGAAAAGGACATTAATGGCTACAGAGTATTTCGATCTAATTTTCTTAGCGATGAATTTAGTCAGATTACAAAAGTTCATACCCAAGATACGTTTTTTGTTGACTCTATTAATCTATACAATTTAACACCAACGATTTATTACAAGCTAGTTGCTGTTGATCAACGTTTTAATCAGTCGGAGCTGAGTGAAGTTTTGAAATTGCAAAAGCCTGATACCATACCGCCCGTACCACCCATATTCTCGTCTTATGAAATTACCGAAAAGGGTGTTAGTTTGGCTTGGGTGCCTAGTTCAAGTATCGATGTTGTGAGTGAGAAGCTCTTAAGGAAATCAGGTGAGAATCCTACTTGTGATACTTTGGAGAATTTTCCTGTTACTGATTCTATACGTACTTATTTGGATAGAAACGTAAAGAAAGGGATAGGCTATAATTACTGCCTTGTTGCTGAAGATGTCGCTGGAAATCAATCTGCTGCTGATAAGTGGCTACAGGCCGAAGTCGCTGATGATGGCTTTCGAACTAAAATGAAAGCTGTGCAAGCAGAGGCTAAAATTAATGAAGGTCATGTTTTAATATCATGGAGGAAACCTGACCCACAAGTATCTCAAATAAATATTTATCGAGCAGTACAAGGTGAAAACCTGGAATTCTTCCAGCTTGTAGTTGGTAAAGAATACTTTAAAGATACTAGAGTGGAATTAAATACCCACTATACCTACCGATTACAGGCCATATACAAAGATGGAGGCAAATCTCCTTTTACAGATGAACTGAAAGTTCACTTTTAGTCAATCTTTAAATAAATCACATCGCTTAATTACCCCAAATACCATAAATATGAAGTTTAGATTTTTATTGTTTTTTATACTGATTTTTTTCATAGGCACTTTTTCTGCAAAAGCAGAAGGTTTGGTTTATAATGGGAAGGTGAAGATTGAAATTAAATTGAATAAGATATCTGGGAAGAAAATTCATGACAATGATAGTTGGGCAGAGTGTAGATTAAGGTTTACTAAAAATAATATAGAGCAAAATTATGTATTCCATGGTGGAATGAGCATAGATAAAAATTATTGGCAAGATTTTGATCACGACTATCTTCCAGGATATACTCTTTATAATAGAACGTTATCTCTATCAGACAAAACCTTAGTAGACCATTACACAGATGACGATTATACTTTTAGTTTTGAAGGGTGGGAGCATGATGGTGGAAGTAGTAGCGATAAACATGAACAAACCGGTGAGTTTAGTTTAAAATCTCTTTTAGAAGGTAATAATTCACCGGGCTGGCATACAAAAACAATATATAGTGAAAAAGGTGGTGATGCTTTATCATATTGGAAAATAGAATTGGAATACTCCATAACACCACCACCAATTGTATTTAATAAGTTTGGACCACATCATGATAATCTAGCTGATGTTAATTCTTTCCCCGAAGGAGCTGAAGTTCCTTTAAGTGTAAATGAACTTATCGACAAAAATGTGAAGTATGAGTGGATGGTACAGATTGATAATGCTACCATTACGAAGAATATATATGGAGAACATGTGAACCCATCTTTTATCAGGGTCTTTGAGATGATGTCAGGAGAAGGTTTTCCTTGGGGTAGGATATTTAATAGTAATACGCCTGAGGATATTAATGAATTGTCACAAGATGATTTGATTAAAATAACTAATTATTTTCAGTTTCAATTTGAGAGAGGACAATATTCTGAGGAAATTAGGCGTCAGTTTTATAGCCGTTTAGTTTCCAATACAATTTCAATGCCTTATTTCGTACCTGCAAAAGATAATAATAATAATAATAATAATAATAA
>JADGEF010000163.1 GCA_016744515.1 Marinifilaceae bacterium
TGGAATGTCTACTATTGTTGTGACGTTTTTTTTAAGTCCATAAATTTATATTTTTGAATTATGGGAAATAAATATGAGAATGATTTTAAGGTCATGATAGTTGAGCTATTAAAATCAGGAAGAACCGCTAAAGAACTTAGTGATGAATAAGGTTTAACATGAGCCGTGTACGAGGTCCGTACGCACGGTTCTGTGAGAGGGATAAATATAGGATAGTGTTTGTTATCCTATATTTACCCTACTTGATTTAATTTAATATTATCTCGTCCTAAAGCTGATATTTCAAAAGATCAGCAATAGCTAGATGATATTCCTTCTCGATTTGAAGGTAAGTATCGTAGCTTTCATAGAAATAGATACTTTCCATAAAGTATTCAATACTGGAAATCTGTCCAAAGTCAAGTGCTTTCTTCAGAAGACTATCCATATTACTACCTTCTAAAATTTGGCGATATTCAGCTAATGAAGCTTTCAATCCCATATAGTTTTGGTAATTTTTCTGAACATCGGAAAGAAGTATCTTCTCTTGAGATAAGAATTCACTTTCCTGAGAAAGTTGATTCAACTTAGCAAACTTTACTCTATTACGGCTTTCCCACAATGGAATGCTTATACCAATATTAATCCCATTAAAAGATTTGTTGATATCCGAATTCATGTATCTGTAGCCTAAGTTTAATTTAGGTAGAATTTGATTTTTTGCTAAAGCCGTTTGTTTTGAAGCAATATTCATATTCGCTTTCATTTTATTCAAGCTTGGCGTATTGTTTAAAACATCCATTTCAAGTTTAGCGTAATCTTCTTCAAGAATAAAATTAGGATAAAGATTACTCTTAATAGAAATTTGTTTACCACCATTCAATTGCTTCAATTCCTCATTAAGATTGGCAATTTGCGTATTACACAGTTGCAATTGGTTTTTGATATTCAATAAAACAATTTTCACCTTATTCATTTCCAGAATATTTGCATCACCTTGTTTCAACTTCTTTTGGAAGAATGAAACAAGCTTTTGAGCATTCTCGTAACGAACTGTAAGCTGCTCCTTTGCCTTGTTTTGGTAAATCAGGTTCAAACAAGCTTTTTTTGCCGATAGTAAAATATCCTGACGACTTTCTTGCAACATATTATTCAAGTTAGCTGTTTTAGCTTTCTTGAGTTTGTTCTTTTGTAAGTATACAGTAGGAAAATCAAAATCCTGGCTGATTAGAATCTCATAAGGATTTCCATTTCTATCGGAGAAATTCTTTTCATACTCAATCTCAGGGTTCGCAAGGTTTAACTCAGTTTTGAATCCAATTCGTTGCGATTCGATATATTGATTTTGAGCTTTTAAACTCAAGTTATTGTTCTCAATTGACTGAAGAACCTCTTTTAGATCTTGAGCTTGAATATTTAAACTCAATCCTATGACCAATAGGCCTATTAATAATAATCTCATATCTACTTCTTTTTAGAGTTTAATAACAGATAGACAATCGGAATAACATAAAGATTAAGTAGGGTAGATGTTAACAAACCGCCTAAAATAACTACTGCCATGGGGCTTTGGATTTCATTTCCAGGCTCATCGCCACCCATTGCCATCGGAATCAATGCTAAAGCTGCAGTCAATGCAGTCATTAAAATAGGGCTTAAACGGTAAATAGACCCTTGAACTATGATTTCTTTTATCTTCAAACCTTTATCTAACATACTTTGATAATTCGAGATGAGCAGAATACCATTACGGGTGGCAATACCAAATAGGGTAATGAAACCGATAATAGCAGGAATACTCAACATTCCCGAAGTAAAGTAGATGGTAAATACACCACCAATTAATGCTAAAGGTAAATTTAGTAAGATGATGCTTGCCAATTGGAAAGAACGGAATTCCTGAAATAGCAATAAGAAGATAATCATGAATGAGATGATTGAAGTTAAAGCTAGCGTTTTTGATGCTTTTGCTTCACTTTCGAATTGTCCACCAAACTCAATGCGATACCCTTCAGGAATCTTAATATCTTTGTCAACAGCTGCTTGAATGTCGGTTACGACAGAGCGTAAATCTCTTTCTGCAACATTGGCTGATACTACCAACTTACGTTGAACATTCTCACGATTAACAGTATTCGGACCCGATAGAGATTGAATATCGGCGACATAGCTAAATGGAATTTTTTTACCATCCCAAGTATCGATAAGAGCATTACGGAGGGCTTCGATATTTCCTCGGTTCTCTTCGTTGTATTTTACAACCAAGTCGAATGCCTTAACTCCTTCGAACACATCAGATACTTTCTCACCTGCAAAGGCAATATCAATAAAATCTGAGAAGGTTGAAATTGAAATACCATATTTGGCAAGCATATCACGTTTAGGGCGAATCTGAATCTGTGGAATTTCCACTTGTTGTTCCACATTCACATCCACAACGCCCTCAATTTGATCAATTGAACCTTTTATCTCATTAGCCATTTGGAACATCTTAGCCAAATCAGAACCAAATATTTTAATAGCGATGTTCGCTTTAGTTCCCGATAGAATGTGATCGATACGGTGACTCAATGGCTGACCAATGGCAAAGTTGACACCAGCAATTTGTCCTAGTTTTTCTCTTACTTCAGCTAAAAATTCAGATTTAGTACGATCCGTTAAAGTAAAAGGAACCTCAATCTCCGAAGTGTTAACCCCAAAAGAGTGTTCATCTAATTCTGCACGCCCTGTTCGACGAGCAGTTAGTTGCGCTTCAGGAATAGTCAGCAGAGCTTTTTCAGCAATATTCTTTATTTTATTCGATTCCTCTAGCGATATACCAGGTTTGGTAATAGCCGTAATGGTTAAGGATCCTTCATTAAAGTCAGGCAGAAAATTACGTCCTAAGCCTGTCAATATTATCAAAGAAGCAATAAATAGAATAATAGCCGAGCTGAGAATAAAGTATTTAAACCTTAAAGCTTGGTTTAAAGATTTTTCGTAAAGCTTATTAAGATTTACAACTAACCAGCTTTCCTTATTCTTACGATCTAACATCTTCTCGCTTGTAAGCATAAAGCTACATAGTACAGGTGTTACTGTAAGCGCCGTGATAAGTGAAGCAAAAAGAGAAACAATAAAGGCAATACCTAATGGTTGTAACATTCTACCTTCCATTCCTGTTAAAAAGAAAAGAGGTACAAAGGCTGCAATAATAATAAAGGTTGCATTTATAATTGAAGAACGAATCTCACATGAGGCTGAGTAAATAACGGTAAGTGACTTTTGACGTTGTTCTTTAGGCAACTTAAAATTCTGACGAAGCCGTTTATATACATTCTCAACATCGATAATCGCATCATCTACAAGATCACCAATAGCAATTGCCATACCTCCCAAAGTCATGGTATTAATTGTTATACCTAGCAATTTAAGTGCAATAATGGTGAAAAGTAAGGATAAAGGAATCGCCAATAGAGAGATGACCGTTGTGCGGTAATTCATTAAGAAAACCAACAGGATAATGATAACGAATACAGAACCTTCATAAAGGGCTTTCTTTACATTTCCTATCGAGTTATCTATAAAATCAGCTTGACGGAAAATGTGTGTATTAACATTCACATCTTCTGGTAATCCTTTTTTTATATCAGCAATTGCAGCATCTAACTTTTCAGTCAATTTAAGTGTGTTAACACCAGGTTGCTTTTTTACCGTTAAAAGAACAGCTTGCTGGGCATTAACACTCGCTAATCCAATTCTTGGAGCAGGTGCCTCAACCACATCGGCTATATCGCTGATTCGAACAGGTGATTTTTTATAAACCTTAACCACCGAATTACCCAATTTGTTGATATCGGATGTACGGGCAATACCACGTACGTTATACTGGTTCCCAAATTCGTTGATAAATCCACCAGAAGAATTTTGATTAGTTGCATTAGCCGCTTTCATCAACTCATCCATGCTGATGTTGTAATGACGCATCTTTTGCGGATTGGCCTGAATTTGATATTGCTTAAAGTCACCACCCGTTACTACAACCTGAGCAACCCCATTAAGAGCTAATAGTTGTGGACGAATACTCCAATCGGCTAAGGTTCTTAATTCCATAGCAGTGGTATTTTCTGCTTGCAAGCCAATCATCATCACCTCACCCATAATTGATGATTGTGGGGCTAGGGTTGGGCTTCCAGTTCCTTCAGGAAGAAGGTCGGAAATGGCCATCAACTTCTCACTTACAATCTGGCGAGCAAGATAAATGTCGGTTCCCCATTCGAATTCTACCCAAACAATGGAGAATCCTGCAGATGAAGATGAACGTAAACGTCTGATATTTGTTGCGCCGTTAACAGCGGTTTCTATTTGGAAGGTCACCAGTTTTTCTACTTCTTCAGGTGCCATTCCATGTGCTTCAGTCATCACAACTACCGTTGGCGCAGTCAAATCTGGAAACACATCAACATCCATATTGGCAGTTGTGTAGCTACCTCCAACAATCAGAAGGAAAGCCGCAAACATGACCAATATACGGTTGTGTAGTGCGTATTGTATAATTTTATTTAACACAGTCTTTATATTTAAAGATTGATGATTTTAGATTAATACTTGTCATCTAAAATCCTATTCATTTTAATTAAATCAGAAATTCTAAGGCTTAATGATCATGCGAATGTGCAGGAAGTGCACCAGCTAATGAAGCTAGTTTCACAAAGTAAGCACCTTTGCTTACCACACGATCACCTTCTTTTAAACCACTTGTAATTTCGATTTCCTTACCATTATCCGAACCTAGAGTGATAAAACGCTTCTCATAGCTCTCACCTTCGGTCTGAACGAATACATAGAAGATAGATTGATCTTCTAAAACGGCAGATTTACTTACGCTTAGAACTTTGCGTGTGCTCTCTGATTGTAAATACACATCGACAAAAGAACCCATATAAAGCTCTGGAACCTTATTGATTTCGAAATAAACAGGCGTTGTGTAATCGTCTTCATGAATATCACGTCCGTAGGCAATTAATTTACCACCCAAAGCATTGGTGTTGTAAATTTTATCGCGGTAAGGAAGTTTAAAATTTGCTGAACGTATTTTTGATAACTGTGTTAAATGTTTCTGATACAAATCTGCTTTTAATATTAGAGTTGAGTTACGATCGACAATTCCAATCACTTGGCCTTTTTCAACATATTCACCTTCTTTTACAAATACATTGCAAACGTAACCAGTTGCTGGAGAGCTTACTTCGACACCCTTAGTGCTGTAGTTTTTAGAAATTAATTGAAAATTGATGTCTGCTTTTTCAAAGTCTGCTTTAGCCTGATTGAATTCCTTTTCAGAGATAATCTGATCAGTATGCAAAGCTTCAGCTCTTTTATAATCAGCCTGTGTTCTCTCATATTCTGAGCGAGTAGAAATAAAGCGACTTGTTAATGAATTATCTGAAAGACCATCTCCAGAAATAAAGAAGATTGGTTCGCCTTTTTTTACTGTTTTTCCATTAACGATATCAGACGATGGCATATGAATAATACCTGCAGATTTAGCAGAGAGACGAATTTCACTATTGCTTGAAGCAATCAGTTCGCCTGTAGTCTTAATTACCTTGTTAAAAATGCCATGCTTCACTAACTCAGTACCAAAATCGATTTTCCAAGCTTGTTCTTTTAGGAATGCGACTTGATTTTCCTTCTGCATTTCAGCGGTAGCTTTAGTTGCTTCTGTTTCATTCTTATATACTTTTATATTCTTAGCTTCGAAGCGTTCTTTTCCGAATTTAGAATCCACTTCTATAATTAAAGTGTATAAACCTGCAGCAGTAGGCTTTAAGCTAGGCGTGAAAATACCAAGAGAGCTAGGAGCATCTACTGATTTACGAATACCACTATTCCCTTTAATCAAAGCAATACTTAGTTTTCCCTTAGTATATGGTCGATAGGTATCTAAACGAGTTAAATGCGTTAAAAATTTTGAAACTTGTCCAACAACTAAGGGATGGAACTCAGCAAAAACCTCAGTCTTATCAGAGAAAATAGTTACCGTTTGGTTGTTGTGATCCACGTGTGCTGCTCCTCCTGAAACTTCATCATGAGAATGCCCTCCATGGTCATTTTCTGCATGTCCAGATGTAGAAGGTTTGCAGGCTATTATTGATAGGGATAAGCCTAGAGCTATCAGATATATTTTATTCATTTTGTGAAATGTATATTGAAATTAGAACTATTTGTCTTTCAATTTTCAGATCGAAGACGATAGTTATTTATTTTAAAATTGATCTATTGATAATTAGTTCGGTAGAAGAGAAAGAGTAGGGAAGGCTATAGCCAACCCTATTCTAATTTTTAATGCTTGTGATCGTTGTTTTCATGATCATGGTCGTGACCTTCATGTGCATCATGAGTTTTAGAACTATCGGCATCTACCTTAAATTCTTCCTGGTGATGTTCATGCCCTTCAGTTCCGTGCTCATGACCTTCATGATTATGTCCTTCGTGGTCGTGTCCCTCGTGTTGGTGAACTTCTTCTTTTTTAGCTTTTTTACCTGTGTTATTACAAGAGGTAAATGCCAAACCACAAATTGCTAAAGCAAATAATACTTTTTTCATGTGAGATGATTGTTTAGAGATCGTCTAATAACATTTTTATACTGCAATCAGTATAAAATGGTATAAACCACCTTCGATTGTAAATAAAATAATTATCAATAAAAGTCGTATAAATACAACGGGGTATGAATGTGTTGAGATCTACAAAATCATTTCTCTTAGTAAACCACACAGAAATGTAGCACTAAAAAAGCAGCTCTACTTTTACTAAAAGTAAAGAGAAAACAAATTGATTTTGTAAAATAGTTTAGGCGTGCGGAGGACCACGCAATCCAGTAGATGCCCGATAGGGTTCTGGTATTAGATTGGAATTCGATACATAGTATCTTATAGGAGTCTCCTGATCGTTGTTTAAAACAATGTTTAGAACAATGTGAGACAAGAGAGCTTGAAACTTAACGTTTTTGAAGAAACGTAAATTCACAAAGGCGCAACAAGTACTTTCATTTTCACGATGTGAATGAGAAAGGTGTTGAGCTGTTTCGTGTGCATGGCAATGCGATGTATGAATAGCTTCGTGATGGGACTGACCAGCAGTCACAAAATTTGCCGAAGTATTGGTATCATGATGGTGGTGAGGAACAATATCATGAGCTAGCATTACCAGAATTGGTAAAACTAAAATAAGACTCACTATTTTTTTATTCAACTTCCTCATAAAATACATTTATGTCTCAAAACTAAGTTATTATTCTTTATATGCAAATTCTTATATATGAAATAATGCTAATATTATAGCTTGTTTATCATTAATCTCACATTCATTAAGTTGATATTCAATAAGTAGTAACTGAATTAAAGAAAATTTCATCTTTGTTCAAAGATACTTCTTAGTCAGGTCAAACTCACACTTTTATTCAGGTCAAACGCATTTAAAACTGATACTGCAATAAATCAAGCAGCAGAGCTGCGTCATATTTGTAGCTATAGGTAATTTCC
>JADGEF010000019.1:0-30930 GCA_016744515.1 Marinifilaceae bacterium
TGAGCTAGGCGATTTAGGTTCGTTTACTATCTCAGCCAAGTCTGAAGGTCAAGAAAAAATTGAAGATGTAAACGCTCACTGCATACAAACAGCAAAACCCCGCTTTATGGCTGGCAAAGCCCTAAAAGAAGCTGTTAAGAATATTACGTTTGAGAAGGAGTAAATAATTAAATCATTTTTATAAGCCAATAAAACATATTCTATGAAAACATTAGCAGAAATGACTCAGTCCGAATTCAAACAATTAATGAAAAGTTATTTTGCTCCAATAAAAAAAAGGCAAAAGCTTTCTGAAATGGAAATAAGAAATATAGCTGAAAAGCTAAATGACAAAATCGATATTCCTCTAATGAGAGAAACCAAAGAGGAAAAGATTTTAATAAAAATAGTCCTTAAAATTGATAATTTCCTATACGATAATCTTCCTAATGAGTTCTATGATTTACTAAGAAGTGTAGAGGATGGTATTGATGATGAAGAAGCAAAACGTTTGATAAACCGGTTATCAATATTAGCAAATGATAAAATTGACATTCCTTATATTCCAGAAAAATGGGAAGGTATTGCACTACGTTTTATCATCGGAATTATTATAAATGCAGCACGACAGAAATGGAATATCAATATGGCTAATGAAGCAGCCAATACCATTGTTGTTCCTGAAGATGATAATGTTTCTGAAACAAGCTTGAAAAATATGATTCTTGTATAAACTGATCTTATAAATTAACAGTCCTAGCTGATACTCTATCAGGTAGGACTATAAGCTTAAAACAAAATGAAAAAGCTACTATTTCTATGTTCTATAATCATTAGTATTTTATCTGCTATTAATGCTCAAGAATACAAAGGAACTATTAACGACTATGTACCTATAGCTGATGACGAAATAGAATTACAATACCAAGGTGCTAATATTTATTTCTACTGGAAGTTATCTACTCTCTTTGGAGAACCCGTTGTATATGGTACCAATGCAACTACAGTAAGGTCTAAAACATCTACCATAAATGTTATCGATATAGCAGGTAGATATTGCATAAGCGGGACAAGTATTCCATCTTCCATTCTTAAAAAAATTCGAATCAAATCTGTTGTATTAAGCGGTTTAGATAAAAAAACTGGTGGTGCTCCATCTTATAAAATTAAAATTGACGCTGGCATACCATCTCAAGTTTATATTGGTACTTATGAACAACTAAAGGCAGCACCAAAAGAAACGCGACAAAAATATTGGAGTTTTAATGTGGCAGGTAGCCCAAGTTGGAGCAAACTGTTTAAACATTGGGATGGAGAACATTTATCAGCGACACAAGCAAAACAACTATTTAAATCGGGTATTAAACTCAAAGATTGTGGCGATGGTACCTATCAATCGCACCTTGCTGTAGAATGGGATTTATCAGCCGTAAAAGAATATTTAATTAAACTAAAGAAAGTAAAACTCGATAAAGAATTTGCAACTGCTAACAAACGCAAGAAACAACTTACAAAAAAAGAAGCTTTACGAAACCAGAAAGAAGCTGATGACTTTTGGAATACCCCTGTAAGCACAGATACCCAACAAGATCAAATAGATCGTAAAACAATAAAAAGGAAGGAAGAACAATTTGCCAACAAAAAGCAAAAAATAGCTAGTACTAAAAAGGCTGTTACGAAAGAGAAAAAAGAAGTAGAAGAATATTGGGCAGCTAAACGCAATAAGCTAAATAATACACCTAAACCAGGAGAAAACAAAGGCACTTTTGTAGATGAACGAGATGGACAAGAATACAAATGGGTGAAGATTGGTGGGCAGACATGGATGGCAGAGAATTTGGCTTATGATATGGGAAATGGCTGTTGGGCTTATGACAATAATGAATACAATGCTGATAAATATGGAAGATTATATACTTTCGAAGTTGCAAAAAATGCATGCCCAAGTGGATGGCATTTGCCTACAAAAAGAGAATGGGTTGAACTTATTAAATATATAGCTAGTAATGGATATTCAGATAATGAACATATAGCCTTGCGATCAAATTATGATTGGAAATGCAAAGATCCAATTGGGAAAGACTCTTTTGGTTTTACTGCTCTTCCTTCGGGATATAGGAATGGTATTAAGCCATTTAATTATGAATTGCTGAATTCCAATTATCGTTTTACCCCTAGATTTAGGTCAATTAATCACAACGCTATTTGGTGGGCCAATGAAATAAATAGTCAAGATAATATTTTTGAATTAGGAGATACCTTTTCTTGCTTCGGAACTGTCAATGCCGTAAACATCTGTGTTTCAGGAAGTCGGTCTGTGAACAGTGTGCGCTGTATAAAAGATTAGTGCCACTAAAAAAGTAATTATTAATTGAAATTTTCAATATCCTATCATTGTTAATTATAAACAATTCATCATGAACACTAAATATTTATTTCTATTATTAACATTAGTTTTTTTCTCAATAAATACTTTCGCGCAAGAACCTGAATGGAAACAAAAACTAAAGGGAAGTATATATAAACCATTGGTTACCCAACCAGCTATTTTTAACAAGCAAATAATTAAAAAAGTTGATGTTGTATCAATTAAAAATGAATCATTGTTGAATGCTGAAGGCATAATTAAAGTAAAAAGAAATACAAATGCAATAGTACAGGTAGAAGGTTACAACCGAAATTTATACACTATTAAAATTGGTAAGGTTACATATTCATATGATTACACCGAAGACAACGGTATTCAGTTAAATGGTAATCTTCTAAATGACAAAAAAAATACTAAGCATATTTCTAGTCTTGATGGAGAGGAAAAAACGACTATTGAACGTGATGAAAACCCCCAAGAAACATTAAAAAAACTTTCTGAGTATAATTTTGAATTATTAAAGACTAGATACAAATCTGCTAATCTAACCCCTTCAATAGATAAATTCACGTATGAAATAAAAGCATGTGATAAAATCCTAGAAGAAGCATTCAATACTTTTAACACCCAATACAATTTGCTTATAACAAGCTCACAAATAAATTCAAAACAGAGAGAAAATGTAAAACAACAAAACAAATCACTTAAGGAATTAATACAGTATAGAAACCAACTTAATACCAATCCCAATGATGTTTTTGTTGCAAATTATCCCATAATATTTGATGACGGAGATGAAGTAGACATTGAAATATCTGTTCTTAAAAAAGGTTCAAACACTCCTGTTCATAAAGTAAAATACAAAACTTTAATTCATGGTGATTTTAAGATAAATTTTCATGCAGGTTTAGCTTTTGATTTTTTTAATGCCAATAAAAGCTATTCATATATGTCATTACCAGACAATAATAAAGCTATTCTAGAAGACGAGCTACCCCTTAACGTTACTCCTAACATTGCTATTTTTGCAAATGGCTACAAAAAATCAAAAAATAATGTTAATTGGGGAATATCCCTTGGTATTGGAGGTAGTGTGGATAAGGGACTCAGCTATTATAGTGGTATTAGCTGTCTTATTGGACGTAATGACAGATTAGTTATTACAACAGGTCCCTCAGTGGCTCAACGTGATCATTTAAGAAGCATTTATCAAGTAGGTGATATTTTTGACGGAAACAATGCCCCAGAGATCAAAGAACTTGTTGAAAAGAAATATAGTGCTGGCTGGTTTATTTCTATTGGTTTTAACCTTAACTCTTTAACAAAAAACAACTAAAATGAAACACCTACTTATCCTATCCATATTATTGTTCGGATTCATTAATGAATCTTCAGGGCAATCATCACAAAAAGAAGCCAAACGGCTATACTTTTCTGCAATTGGAAATTATAGTATCAATAAAATGGGTTCATGCATTTCAGATTTAAGAAAAGCAAAAAAGATTCTAAAGAAAACGAATTTCAAAATCCAACCTCTGCTAATAAAAGCTTTATTCAAGTCATGCGATTATGAGAGTACTCTTAAAGAAATTGCAAGGTACAAAGCCTTAAAGCCAAATACCGAATGGGCCGAGTATCTTGAGATGATGCAACTAAAGAATAAATCTACTGATTACATAAAACAATCGCAATCTGAATACAACAAACTACTTTTAAGCAATAAGATATCACCACATTATAAATTCAGAAAAAACAACCCAAAATCGAGTCTTATTAAAAAACTTGATAAGCGTATCGATTCATTAGAATACCTTTCTCCCAATGCTAATTTTGTTAACCAGAAAGCCTATAGACAGTATAATAAAAGGAATTACAAAAAAGCAATTAAACTATATGGAAAAGTATTAACGAATTTACCTGAAAATCATGAGGCTAATTTCTGGACTGGAAACTCATATTATGATTCGAACAAATTAACTTCCGCCTATCCGTTTTATAAAAAAGCAGTAGAACTAAAGCCTCAAGATTATTATTCTAACTATTGGTTTGGGAAAATCAACTATGACATAAAATCATATCAATTAGCAATTACATATCTTAAAAAAGCTTTATCGCATAAACAAAATGATTACAAATCTAATTACTGGTTAGGACATTCCTATTATAAACTAAACAAGTTAAATTCTGCTATTAACTATTTTGAATCTGCCGTGAAATTAAAATCCTACGCTTTCTATGCCAACTATTGGTTAGGACAAGCTTATTCTGATAATGGTCAATCTAAAGCAGCAATTCCTTTTTTTGAAAAATCTTCGCAGTTAAAGCCAGACGATTTTTGGTCACAATATCTTCTAGGATATTCCTATGTCCAAACTGATGATTATACAAAAGCATATGAATATCTTAAAAAATCCGTAAATATGAAGTCTGATCATTCTTATTCTAATTATCTTCTGGGCTACACACATTTGTTACGAAAGGAATATAGTTTAGCAGTTAAATATTTGAAAATTGCACTAAAAATTAATCCAGACGACATTTATGCAACTTATCGCATAGCCAAAGCTTATTATATGAATAGAGATATGATTTTAGCTAAAGAATACTTCAATAAAACTATAGAAATGGAAAAAGAGAATGAAAGCTCTTTAACAGCCTATGCTTACTTTTATTTAGGATCAAAAGAAAAAGCAATTAGAATTATGCAATCATATGCAAGTAAGGCTAATACAGATAAATCTAGACAATCCTTTTATTGCGACTATGCTGGTCTACATAGTTTACTAAATAATAGAAAAGAAACTGTTAAATACTTGGAAATGGCCTTAAAACTCAACTATAGTAAATTTAATCAGATAGACATTAATCCTGATTTCGACAATATTCGTGAGCATCGTAGTTTTAAGAAATTAATTAGCAGATATAAAAACTAATAAATCGTTTAAATATCAGTTATGATGAAATCGTACTCGAAAGGCATTTTGACAAAGATAAAAATCCAGATGACTTCGAACTCTATTATATTGATGAAGACAGCGATGGAATTATAGAAAAGAAAAAATATAAAACGAATAAGCGATGAGCGAATTAATGCCACTAAGAATACCAAACCATTGGGCTGTAACCCATAATCAGTTTTACTATAAGATATCACTTTCGACTGAAGGACTATTTGTAATGACGAGCCACAATTTATTATCCTTTAAATATCACGATAATGACCTGTAATATACAATTACATTCATATTTTGAATATATAGAGGGTAAATCAAGCTTTTTCATCCATTAATGAAAAACTCAAATCGGTTATAATTAAACTGAATTTTGCACTTGTAGCACTTACTATCTTCTCCATATCAATATGGCACGTTATTAAGCCTAAACCATTTTCCAACTTTACAGAAAACCCACTTCTATTCATTTTCTCTATGATATATATTTGTGGATTGATTGGCATATTTTTCGTTAAAAAATACCAGAAGGATGTGTGTGCTTTCATTTGTTCATCGCTTCTTATTCTTGGAGGAATAAGCTCTTCATTGGCATCTATGTTTCCTGTGATATTACCTTCAACCAATGATGTAAACGAATCTCTAACCATGTACAACACTGCAGCATCCCATTACGGATTATCGGTTGCCATGGGATGGGGAATCATAGGCTTTATTCTTCTGTTTGGTTATATGATTATTCAAAAACGATTGATGGGAGGAAAAGTTGATCATATGGATTACGGACATTAAAACACCTAATTATGACTGATACATTAATTTCGTTAATAAGTATTTTCATTGGGATAATTGGAGCAAATAGCACAAGTCTTTTATTCAAAAGATACTCCTTTGGACTAATTGGAAATACCATTGCTGGAGTTTTCGGTAGTGTTTTTTTTATAAAATCTATTGGTCGTTTAGGATTTAGCCCGCAAGCAATTATGCAAACAGGCAGAGTTAATGTAAACTTGTTTGTAATTAATGCTCTTGTATCTTTTTGCGGTGGTTTAGTTGCTGTAATATTACTAAGTAAACTTGCGACTAAATTTAATAAGGTTCAATAAAGATTAGCTTGACTAAGCAAAAACTTACTGAGTTGTAGCAACATCTTAAGGAGTTAAACGTTAGAGTTTGTTGAACTAAACCACTATAGAATGAAAGTCCATAGTGGTTTAGTCATAATATTTTATCTATAAAACATTTTTGAATATTTTTCTAAAGTGATATCCATATACTGAATAGGTGATTGCTAAGGGTACTAATTTTGGGCGGTTATATAAAGTCCAAAAGAGTAAATTCCAATAATGTTTTCTGTGTGTATCTAAAATCCCTAGTTTAATAAAGGAGCGAAAGAATGCGATGCAATGATTCAAGTTAAGTTTTACCCTGTTCTTCTGATTTGGGGTAAACCGCTTAATAAAATCGAGTACTCGCTTGTAGTATTCTCTTCCCCCATAAATTCCTTTAATTACTTTTTTATAACCATCGAGTAAGATTTTTTTGTCCATTTTAGGAGTAAAATTCAAAGAAAAATCGGTATTGTCGCCAGTGGTTTCATTTGTTATACGCCCTTCTTGTTTTAACCTTTTATAAAGTCGGGTTTTCTTTGGGGCATTTAATAAGCCTACCATTGCAGAAATAATTCCACTTTCCCTGATAAATTCAATTTGTTTTTGAAATATTGATGGAGAATCATTGTCGAAGCCAAGTATAAAGCCCCCATTCACTTCTAAACCATATTTTTGAATCTTATGTACACTTTGTATCAGGTCTCTGTTAGTATTTTGCACTTTTCCACATTCAACCAAACTTGCCAATTCGGTTGTTTCAATACCAATAAAAACAGTTGAAAATCCTGCTTTGGTCATCAATTCCATTAGTTCATCATCATCTGACAGATTAATTGAGGCTTCAGTTCCAAACTTGAATGGATGATTTTTACTTTCCATCCACTCTATAAGAGCGGGTAATAAATCATTTTTAAGAATCTTTGTATTTCCTATAAAATTATCATCAACAAAAAACACATTTTTTCGCCATCCAATTTTAAAAATTGCTTCCAGTTCATTTATTATTTGTTCCGTAGATTTTATTCTTACTTTGTGTCCAAACAAAGCTGTTATATCACAGAACTCACAGTTAAAGGGGCATCCTCGTGTCAATTGCAAATTCATGGTATTGTATTTCGAGGTCTTTACCAAGGAGTAGTTAGGCAAGGGAGTTTCTGTTAAATTGGCAAATTCCTCTGATTGATAAATATGTTTTGGATTTCCGTTTTCCAAATCATTTATAAAGCCTGGCAGTGTTAGTTCTGCTTCATTTAGAACTAAGTGATTCACCATCTCGAAATTGTCAGGTTCCTCGGTAAATAAAGGGCCACCACAA
Organism: Marinifilaceae bacterium; assembly: GCA_016744515.1. Lineage (GTDB taxonomy): Bacteria > Bacteroidota > Bacteroidia > Bacteroidales > Marinifilaceae > Ancylomarina. Next base: position 7,726 of record JADGEF010000019.1, read on the forward strand.
ACAGTTTTTTTGTTTAATGATTTACACATCTCTATCACTTCTTTTGCCGATTCTGCCTGAATATTCATTGCACTAATATATATATAATCAGCCCATTTAATATCTTTCTTTTTAAGTGATTCAATATTGAGGTCAATTAGTTTTTTTGACCATTCTTCCGGTAACATCGATGAAATAGTAATTAAACCTAGTGGTGGATTTACCGCCTTCTTTGAAACAAATTTCAAGGCATGCTTAAAACTCCAAAAGGTATCTGGATACTGCGGATATACTAATAGAATATTCATGATATCATATTTAATTGTTAGCACTTAGAATATTTAACATTATTTTTATTCGATTTTACTGTCATATTAGCATTTGAGAAAGTAGTTGTCATAATTTGATAGCCCTCCATAATAAATTCAATTATTGCTTTATGAAGTTTTGTTTTTTTGAACTTTGTGGGATGAACAAGATTCTTTAGAGACACATATTTTACGGTTTTATTATTTGCCTTAAAGTGTATGTTTATTAAGGTTTCTACGCCATAACCTACAGTTTTCATCTTTTGAAGAATTGGCAGGATATCGATTTTCTTTAGTGCTCTTTGACCCGATAGGCTTTTAAAAGGGTTTATTTTTGGATGGATCAGAGTTTTAGATGCTTGCCCTAAAACCATATCTGCATTGCCATATATTACCGGATTCAATAATTTATTGGCATGCTCAGTAGTAAAATTAGATAAGTCAGCATCGATAAAAACCAAATATTTACAACTTGCTAGCTCTGTACCCTTTGCCATAGCAAATCCCTTTCCTTCGTTTTTATGCAAATGAATATCTATAATATCATTTGTTTTTTTAAATTCTTTTATGAGTTCACCAGTATTGTCTTTCGAACCATCATTTATTACAATAACTTCATTGAAAGAATGTGTTTTGCACACATCTTTAAGAATATTTACAATTGTTTTTTGCTCATTGTATGCACAAATAATTACAGTAGATTCTAATGTCATAATTGTTAAGTTTTATCGTTGAATATTGACAAAACTATAGCAAATAGAAGGCCTTAAAAAATTTCAGGGATTACAATCTTTTAAATAGGGGTGTATCGGTTAAATAGGGGTAAATGGGATGATTTTAGTGGTGAATCGGGTAAGTTTATATTGTATGTTTAAGGCTTTTAATATACTTCTGGGATACCAAAATAGGAAAATCAAGCATTTCAAAATATAGCTTATACCCTTGTGAATTGCCTTCGATTTCTTTTATATGGTTTGTGTTTACAATAAAAGTTCTATGACATCTTAAAATAAAATCTAATTCGTTAACAGTTTCAATAGCTTTTTTTAATGAACTTCTAATCATTTGCTTTTTTACACTACCGTCTCGTTTGTAATATACCTCTATGTAATTGTCAGCCGATTTAATTACAAGTAATGAGTCTGGCGAAATTGAAAGATTATCTTTCTTGTAATCAGATTCAAAATGAATTAGTTTCTCTTTTTGCTGTTTACTATCAAGTAGCTTCTTGTTTAATTGTTGTGCAGATTTTAAATTAGAACGTAACAATCTTTCTTGATTAACTACGATAAGAACTGCAACGGGAAGTAAGCCCAGTAGGATAATTTTTCCAATATCGTAAAAATGAATTTCTAATACATCAAAGAGTTGAGTGTAAAACAGTAAATCGCTCGACGAAATTGTCAGTAAAACCCATAGATTCCAAATAATTTCTCTTTTTATATTCCAGATGTTATGATAGAATATTTTTGGAAATAAACTGGGTAGTACAATCAAATTTACACTTAAAACCAAAAATGTTGAAATGGCTAAGCCAAAAACTAAATGGATAATTTCCCTTATTGAAAAAGCATCAATTTTAATGGGTTGAAATATCAAAAGAAAAGCTAAGACACCTAAACTAATATATAAAATTATTTTAGCATTATGTCTTAAATCATCATTGAAAGGGTACGGTTTGTTTAGAAATTCCAGCATCTTTTTTTTGTTTTTTCTATTGGTAGTAACGATCTTGCAAGGTTTATTGGGCGATTTTAAGAACTGCCTTATAATGTGCCAAGTAAGCGTGCCGAATAAATTTATATTTTATTGAACGAAACCTAAAGGTAGCTAAAGCTTACAGCTTAGACCTTTAAGTCATGTCTAATCAAAGACTTGTATTATGAAAAAAAAGCACTCTTATCGAAAGGGCTTGCTGTTTATGTGTTGAATTTAGCCATATTTATTGTAGAATGAAACGCTCCATTGAGCTTTCATGTAAAAGTTTGAGTACCCAAACCAATTATGCTCGATATTTGGCAACAATGAAACCATCGAAATACCAAACACAAAAAAAGCTTTACTTTATTTTTGAAATCACTGCATTAAAAAAGGCTTCATATTGCAATATCCTCTTTGCTAAAAATTCTGCAAATTTGATCATTCCCCATAAAGTAACAAGTCAGTTAACGGCTACGTCAGCCACCGTTCATGTTGGGCAGTTCCTGCTACACGAATGCTTAGTTGTTTTTACCTGCTGGGATTTATTCTATTTATTAGATTTGTTCTTTAGATTTTGTGTTTGCTAAAGTACGTTTTAATAATGTTGTATAAATAGGTTTATTTCCAAGTAGAGCCGTAAATGCAGATGCCGTAACAGTCGTTACTATCAAAGGTAATATTAACTCAAAGTTTGATGTCATTTCAACAGCAAGAACTAAGCCTGTGAGAGGGGCTCTAACAGTTGAGGCAAATATGCCAGCCATACCTGCAACAGCAAAAATACCTGGATGTGAAATTAAATCAGGAAAATAGTGTTGCGTAACAAGTCCAAACATCATTCCTAAAATAACACCAAGTGTAAGCAAGGGTGCAAAGATTCCCCCAGGCACACCTATACTGTAACTAAATATAGATAAGAGCATTCTTACAATAAACAAGAACAATAGAAAATATAACGAAAATGAATTGTCAAGTACTTCGGTAATTGTAGTGTATCCACCGCCAATCATTTCAGGAAAAAAAATACCGATTATTGCTATGACCAGTCCTCCAAAAACGCCAATAATAATTATTGGCGTTTTCAATGAAAATTCAAATAATTCCAAGGATATAATTAGTGTTTTGTTATATATATACCCTACACCACTAAATAACAAGCCCAAAATGATAAATAACCACAACTCCAATACGTTTGGGCTTGAAAAAATAGTCATCGTAATTGCTGAAGTTGATCCAATTAAAGTCCTAACAACAAAATCTGACGCTCCAGCACCTATCATTATTGCAGCTACTGAATAAAAATTAAATCTAAAATGATCATGCATCTCTTCAATAACAAAAATAATCCCTGCAAAGGGGGCATTAAAGGCACAAGAAAGTCCTGCCGCTGCACCAGCTGAAATTAATGGATTGCTTTCAATATCGCATGGATTTAGAAGATCTTTAACCATTTTGCCTATATTGGCTCCCAATTGAATGGTTGGCCCTTCACGTCCCAATAATAAACCACTTCCCAAGGAAAATAATGATGCAATAAATTTTACTGGCAATACTCTTTTCCAGCGCATTGGGCGTATTTCATCCAAAGCACCTTCAATCTCGTGAACTCCACTTCCTGATGCTTCGGGTGCAAATTTCCGAACTAAAAATAATGCGATACTTACACCTACAATGGCAAACAAAATAGGCCATAACCAGTTATAAAAACCAGTATTGCTTGCATTTTCATATAAGGTATTCCTTAAACTTTCAATATAGCTAAGTGCAATTCTAAAAATGGCGCCAACGAGTCCTACAATAAGCCCAATTAATAAAGCATAAAATAATAGTTTGAAGTTTTTAGTATCCTCATCTGTAAATCGTTGATGTTTTATGCCAGGTGTTTGAGACTTCATTATAAAGCAGTTGAGTATATTGTTTGTGTTTTTCCTAACTTAGTTGAAATGCAAGTTTTATTCCTTGAATTATCATTCCAACTCCCATTATTGCAAGAATTAAACCCATTAATTTTCCTATTACCGTTATTATATTATGCCCTATCATTTCAACAAAATATTTACTAAAATAGAAAGCTAAATAAGTTAAATAACACATAATTGAAAAAATAAAAATGACGATACCAATATGAAGATAATTAGTGTCGGGAACAAAATTCATAGCTGTTACAATTGTTCCTGGACCAGCTAATATTGGGATTGCCAGAGGAGAAATCGCAATATTTTCATCAATTTTGGTATTCTTCAGATGTTTTATATTCGACTTCTTTGATTGAAGCATTTCAAAACCAACATAAAAAATTAGAATACCTCCTGTTATTTTAAATGCAGGGATAGTAATACCAAATAATTCGAATATAAATTTGCCTAGTACTACAAATATTAATACAATTAAAAATGCGATTATTGTTGCTTTTTTATTAATAGTATTCTTTGTTGTTTTATCGGCTCCTTGAACTAATGATAAAAAAATAGGAATATTGGCAATAGGGTTCATTATGGCAAAAAAGCCAGTAAACACAGATAAAGAGAAGGTTAAATATTCTATCATATCAAGTTTATTTTAGATAAAAATAACGACTGATATTATTGTAGTGCGAAGTATAGCATGCTCAAATAATCCAAAGATGAAATCGTTTCAGTCAGTATTTTAATAATATGTTTAATTCTTATTTCAATATTTTAAATTTCATACGCAGATTCACAGCACAATTGACGACTAATGTAAAAGTGTTTCATCCTTTCATTTTTCGAAGTTAACAAAAAAAAGAATTGGGTTTATTTATATTCTCTTTTCTGATAGGAATATTGGCAAATAAAGGATAAAACATAGTTGGGCAATGCCGTTGAGTCTATGGGAATTCTATTCTATTGGGGCTTGGTATACTAAATTATCTTATCTACCTTATGGTTTCCAAAATTAAACCCCACTATGCAGAAATTTAACCCAGTAAAAAACTATCAGCATACCCGCAAAATTATAGGGTATGTTAACAGAAAAGAGGCTACGGAAAAGGACTATCAACGAATCGGATTTATGTCTGGTTTGGAGGTTCATCAGCAGTTAAAAACCGAAAAGAAACTCTTCTGTCATTGTCCGGCAGGTCTCTTGCACGATCATAACGACTTTGATGCTGAGCTTATACGCCATATGCGTCCTACCTTATCGGAGCTTGGCGAATACGACGGAACGGCTTTGATGGAGTTTAAAACCAGAAAAGAGATTACCTATCGTTTGAACAACAATTCGGCTTGCACCTACGAAATTGACGATACCCCACCTTTTATAATCAATAAAGAGGCTTTGGAGTATGCGCTTGAAATTTCTCTTTTATCGAATCTGAATATTGTAGGCGAAGTTCATATTACACGTAAGCAATATTTGGATGGTAGTATTCCTGCAGGTTTTCAAAGAACAGCCATTCTTGGTGTTGAAGGTCATATTCAGTTAAAAAACAAGAAAGTTCGTTTGATTCAGTTGAGTATAGAAGAAGATTCTTGTAGAGAGATTTCAGATATTGGGCACAAGAGACTTTATAAGACGGATCGATTGGGCATGCCTTTAATTGAGACGGTAACTTATCCTGAGTGCTTTACGCCTGATGAATTGAGAGAAGCTGCAGAGTATATTCGTTTCCTTAATAGAAGTACGGGAAAAGTACGTACGGGAATGGGGACTGGTCGCGAAGATGTGAATGTGAGCTGTAAAGGCGGTACACGTGTAGAAATAAAAGGTGTGGCGCACAATAAGTGGATTCCTGAGCTTTCGCATAACGAGGCTTTCCGCCAGTGGGCTTTGCTTAACGTGCAGAAGCTATTAAAAAGCCAAGTAAAAGGTCAAAAAGACTGGAAAGTCAAAAGTCTAAAAATTGATCCTACAGAATTGAAGCTTAAAAATAAGCTGATGGCATCTATCGATTTTTCTGATATGGAGATTTATGCTGTCAATTTGGAAGGTTTTCGAGGCATACTATCGCACTTTACGCAGCCTAAGCAATGTTTTGCTAATGAAATTACAGATCGTTTAAAGGTTGTGGCTTGTATCGAGAAGCCTAATATGATTCATTCGGAAGAGATTGATGGATCGAGCCTGAAGGCTGACTTTATGAAAATTAAAGAACTGATGGATGCTGGAGACAATGATGCTCAAATCATTTTCTGGGGACCAACGGATGATATTCCTACGGCTCTTGAAACCATTGAGGAACGTTGCACAATGGCATTCGATACGATTCCTGAGGAAACTCGTAAATCCTTTAAGGATGGAACGACTATCTTCGAAAGAGTGTTGCCTGGAGCGGATAGAATGTATCCTGATACCGATTCGGCTCCTATCCCATTGCCACTTACTTATATCGAAAGTCTGGACCAGAATTTACCTGTTGATATTTCGAAACGCTACGAACAACTTCGCAATTGGGACATCCCTACTGATGCTGATCATTATATTTTAAGGAACAATTTGGTTCCAGTTATCGAGAAAATCGAGAAACAAAAGATCCCTGCTAAATTTGTTGGAACTTTCTTCGCGCATACGCTGAAGTATGCAGAAGGGAAATACAAAAAGCATGATGAGTTCAAGTACAATCGCATTGTGAAAATGTTTGAATTCATACAAAAGAATAAACTGCATTACGCCATTTCAAAGCTGATGCTTCCTGTGCTTATAGAGCATCCTAATATGGATTTTTCATCGATATTGACAAGCATTAATTTTAAGAAAAGAAGTCTTGATGAATTATTAGCGCCTGTCAACTATCTGTATGAAAAATTCAGAGAAACCAATTCTGAAATCCAAAAGGAAAAAGTTACTGATTGGATTATGGGACAGCTTCAAAAGCAAGCTACAGGGAATATTGCATTAAGCGATTTGAAATCTAAAATTGAAAAAGCTATTAAATAATCGACTCGTATGGAAGATATTTTTCAAGGATATAAAGGCAGTGCGCTAGAAGTACTCAAAAAATATAATATTAGGGTTTGGGGAACTGCAAAAATCATGACGACACGTGGTAATTTTGAAGGAACCATTCTACCTCGATCGGAAAATGACGACGATCAGCATATTGTTCTAAAAATTATTACTGGCTACAATATTGGTGTGGATATTATTACCATTACCAATATGAAGGAAACGGGCTACAAAAAAGCAAATTATAAGATTCCTGAAAAGGAGTTTCCTTTTACCGAGGGTTTGCCTGCTGTGAAGCTATTTGGTACTGGAGGTACAATTGCCTCACGTTTGGATTATAGAACTGGAGCGGTAATTCCGGCTTTCTCACCAGGTGAATTGTATGGTGCCGTGCCCGAATTGGCTGACATTTGTAATTTAACAACCGAGAAGGTCTTTGCTGTGTTTAGTGAGAATATGGGACCTCCACAGTATTTGCAATTGGCTAAGGCTATTGGTAAAGAAATTGAGAATGGTGTGGATGGCATTGTTATTGGTCATGGTACCGATACGATGCATCACACGGGTGCTGCCCTTACTTTTATGGTGCAGAATTCTCCTGTACCTATCGTTATTGTAGGATCGCAACGTTCGTCGGACAGACCTAGTTCTGATGCAGCACTGAATCTGATGCACGCCATGTTTGCAGCTGGTAATTGTGATATTGCTGAAGTGATGGTTTGTATGTTCGGACCTACTTCGGATGAATATGGTCTACTACACAAAGGAACGCGTGTGCGTAAGATGCACTCGTCTTACCGATCGACTTTCCGTACTATTGGTGATACACCTCTAGCTATGGTCAACCGTCATAAGGTTGATTACATTAAAAAGGAATTTAAACACCGAAGAAAAGATCGTAAGGTTACTATAAAGCCTTATTTCAGCGATAAGGTGACGATGCTTTATTACTATCCAGGTATGAAACCAGATGTTTTAGATGCTTTGGTTGATCTTGGTTATAAGGGAATCGTTATTATTGGAACAGGCTTAGGTCATGTGAATAAAGAACTGTATCCATCTATTGCACGTGCCAAGGCAAAAGGTGTGTATATGTTTATGACGCTTCAAACCATTTGGGGCTATGTTCAAATGTTTGTTTACGAAACGGGGCGTGAGATGATGGCTAGAGGCATTGTTCCTGGTGGGAATATGCTTCCTGAGGTTGCTTACATTAAACTGGGTTGGGCACTAGGTCAGACTGACGATTTGGAAGAGGTGCATAAATTGATGCTAACGCCTATTAATGATGAAATAACCGAAAGAGAACCGTATAATGGGTATCTGCTGTATCAGGGTGGTATTCCTGAGGTTGAAGAATTTATTAAGGCGGTTCATAAATAGGAAATATATCATAGAGAGACGCCCAATTTATTCGGTTATTTCGAAAAACCGTTTAATACATTTTTGCCGATTACACGACCACTTTCCTGCTGGATATGGGCTTTCTTTAATGTTTCGACGCACATATCTCTCAGATTATTCGTTACTGTTGATATTAAAGTACCATCGTCGATCAGGGTCATTTATTAAACAAGCGTTATTCCAACAGTTCCCTTTACTTGCTTAGGATGGGTGATGAAATTAATTCAAAATAAAAATCCCATACAGCACAAATGTCCTGTATGGGATTTACCTTAAAATGAAATCTGTTAATTATAGTTGATAAGCAGAAAGTAAATGTTTCTTTTCATTAATTACAATAACATTATCTATATCGTCAATTAGATAACTTGGTGTTTTATCTAATAGCTCTATTTTATAATCTACATTACCCGATTTTTTATCAACTTTATAAATAAAATGCTTTTTACCGCTTTCTTCTTTCACTGCATTTACAATGAACTGAGCCTCTTTCGTTTTTTTAGAATTGAAATAACGTTCGCGAGTCACTTTAAAAACCTCACGCATTTCTCCTGTAGCACTATTACCAACTGACATTCCTGCGATATTATCCTCTTGCACATCAGCGTCACCAGTATCGTCATTGACCAGTGGACTACCCGTTGTGAAAGTTTTCAATTTATTAATATTAGCCAGTGCTCCATCGATGTCAAAATCGATACCTGCAGCTAACAAACCGAATTTTGCTAAACTTTTCAGTCCTTTGACTGATGACGCTGGCTTATAGTACTTCGTATAACTTAAAGTTCCATCAGATTTTAAGAGAGAAACATGCTGAGGCGTTGTCAATAAGTAACCTGTATTAGCGATATACTCAGCCTCTAAAGGTGTCGATTTTGATACTTTTTCTAATTTAATATCATTAGCGAACTGTTCAATATCGCCTGTTTTTAAGTCAAACTTATATCCCTTTTTATTTTCAAAAAGCACCACTTTATTTTCTTTCGAATCAAAGGTTACTGCAGGTATAGCTTTAAATTTTATTGTCTTTTTCCAAACTTTTTTTCCTTTTTCAAAATCTAAGATATTCGAATTTTCAGTTGAGATATACATAACACCTTTAGTCGTACTTGCTGCGTAATAAATATAACCGCTAATTCCTTCAGACCATATTCTTTTTCCTTTTTTGTCGAACATATAAATATAACCCGCTTTTTCAGCTTTAACGATAGCAATATACCCTTTTTCATGTGGTATCACTTCACTAAGATTTGCAATCTTAGCTCTTTTCGGCCAAATAGCACCATTCGTCTCAGGGTTTATAATATTGAAACCAATATTTTCAACTAAAATCAAATTACCATCTTTATCCTTAACCACATCGACCAATTCACCTTTCAACTTAAACTTACTAGGTGTAATATCTTCTCCTGTTTTTGGATCTAGAATAATCAACATTTTATGTTTGCGTACCCCTACATACAAACAGTTATTTAAGGGTGAGTAAATTAAAGACTTTACCGCTTTCTTACCTTCAAATGACCAAATAACCTTTCCCGTTTTCAAGTCAAGAGTATAGATATTGTTTGTTATCCCTAGAATAATGCTTTCATCTTTTGTGAAGAAAGGGCCTTTAGAAATTCGCTTATCAATTTTAAAACCAAAAACTTTGTATGCCTTTCCGAGCTCCGTAATCCACTGTTTTTTCAAAGTTTTTAGGTCAAAACTCATCAAGGCAGTCCCCTCACCTTTCGACAATTCGAATAGGATTAAATTCTTGTCACTATGAATACTGTAATTCAAAACACGAACACCATCTTTTTGGGTATCATATAAGATCTCGCCATTAGTGGAATTAAGAATAACGCCTTTTTGAGCAAAATCAATATAACAGATTGGTAAACCTTCAATTAATTTCAAAGAACCTTTTACAGCTCCCTTCAATTCATTATTATGCCATAAAGTCTCACCTGTTTTGTTATTAAGAGCCATTAACCCATTGGTTCCAGATGCTAAAATGAATCCTTCATTTGTTTGTTCAATCCAATTAACTTCTTTCATGGCAGAATTCAAATCCACTTCCCAAATCTTGTCCTGCCCTTTTGCAACAAATAGGCATGTCGTGCAAATAAGTAAGGTTCCAATTACATGTTTAAATAATCTCATAGTTTTTTTTGTAGTTTTATTTAAATGATCGTATTTAATTTTGAGTATCAAATTTATGAAAAATAAATTCCAAACAATAGGTTTTCATATTATTCTTTAATAAAAGCCACTTAATGAGAATTCCCTAAAAACAACTGTCCCTAAATGAAATAACCGAAAGAGAACCGTATAATGAGTATCTTCTGTATCAGGGTGGTATTCCTGAGGTTGAAGAATTTATTAAGGCGGTTCATAAATAGGAAATATATCATAGAGAGACGCAATGCATTGTGTCTCTACCCTTATTTTAATTATTGAGGACTTTAAACTTATCGATAAATTTGATTAAACAATACACACTAGCTCTAAAATGGAATAACTCTATGTAAATTAACAACTTATATTAGATGTTGAGGGAAAAATCCCCAAACTATATTAAGGTTTGAGGATTCTAGATCAATATTAATTTATCTTATTTATAATTCTTTTTCTCTGTAATATAATAGATCAGGGGAACGATTAATAGCGTCAGGAATGTTGATGCGATTGTTCCACCCATAAGCGAAATGGCTAAACCTTGAAAAATTGGGTCGAATAAAATCACAACAGCTCCAATTACAACCGTTCCTGCTGTTAATAGAATAGGTGTGGTTCTTACTGCTCCTGCCTCAATTACTGCCTCCTTAAGCGGACTTCCCTCTTTCAAGCGCAAATTAATAAAGTCGATGAGTAGTATGGAGTTTCGAACCATAATACCTGCGAGCGCAATCAATCCAATCATAGATGTTGCTGTAAAGAAAGCTCCCATCAACCAGTGACCTACAAGGATACCAACCAATGATAGAGGAATGGCAACCATCATTACAAATGGCACTTTAAAGTTCTGGAACCACCCGATAATCAGCATATAAATTACCAATAAAACAACAGCAAAGGCAGTTCCTAAATCGCGAAATACTTCGTAGGTAATTTGCCACTCACCATCCCATTTAAGACTATAATCATCTTCATATAAAGGCTGCTGTGTATACTCTTCAGTTAAAGAGAAACCTTGTGGTACTTTAATCTCACCCAAATTCTCAGAGATACCCATAATACCATAGACTGGACTTTCAAGTTTCCCTGCCACATCAGCTGTTACATATACAACGCGCTTCTGATTCTTACGGTAAATACTTTTCTCTTTTGTGATTTCCTTAAGCTCAACAATATCACCTATGGCAATCATGTCACCAGTTGGAGTCAGAATATTCACTTTCTTAATATCGTTTAAGCTAGATCTCTCCTCCTCTTTCAAACGAAGGTTTATGCCAATTTGATTGTGCTCTTTTTCTTGATAAAACTGAGATACATCCTGACCATTTAAAGTCATGGCGATGGTTTGAACAACCTGCTGGGTATTAACACCAGCCAACATAGCTTTCTCCTTATCGACATCAAATTGATATTCCTTCTGATCATCTTCAATCAACCAATCCACATCAACTACATCAGGTGTTTTACTAAAAAGACCTTTTAGCTGTGATGCGATTGAAATTCTCTCATCATCATTAGGACCATAAACCTCTGCGACTAAAGTCGACATAACTGGTGGTCCTGGTGGCACTTCAACAACTTTTACATTAGCATTAAATTTTTCACCAATCTTCTGCAAGCCTGGACGCATTGCTTTCGCAATATCATGTGACTGCTCGTCTCTATCGTTCTTATGAGTCAGGTTCACTTGAATATCAGCCATATTAGCACCACGTCGTAAATCGTAATGACGAACCAAACCGTTGAAGTTCATTGGTGCTGCTGTTCCTACATAACACTGATAATCCATTACGTGAGCTTGCTGAGCAACATAAGCTGCCAACTCTTTAGTAACAACTGCTGTGCGCTCAAGGGTTGTTCCCTCTGGCATATCAACGATCACCTGAAACTCGTTCTTATTATCGAATGGTAACATTTTAACGGCTACCTTCTTAAAATAAACCAAAGTTGTAGAAGCCAGTAGTAGAACTGTTACCGAAAGAATAAATGACCAACGCAATTTTGGTGACTCCAACATAGGACGCATGGCTTTATTATAAATCTTATAGATAAAACCATCCTCTAATTTAAACTGACTCTCAATGTCCTTTTCTTCATCCTCACCTCCTTTTAATAAGCGGTAGGCCAAATAAGGCGTTATGGTTAAAGCAACCAATAATGAAAATATCATGGCAATGGAAGCTCCAATAGGCATTGGGCTCATATAAGGTCCCATTAATCCCGATACAAAAACCATAGGAAGAACTGCTGCAATTACCGTGAAAGTTGCCAGAATGGTTGGGTTACCAACCTCGTCAATAGAATATATAGCCGCTTCCATAAAGGACTTCTTCTTCATTTTGAAATGACGGTGCATATTTTCGGCAATAATGATGGAGTCGTCCACCACAATTCCCGTGACAAATACCAGTGCGAAAAGGGTAATTCTATTTAAAGTATAATCCAAATAGTAATAGCTAAACATGGTTAATGCAAAAGTGATAGGTACCGATAGGAAAACCACCAAACCACCACGCCAGCCCATGGCTAACATCACAACAAAGGTTACGGCAATTATGGCACCTAAAAGGTGCAATAAAAGTTCAGCCACCTTATCAGATGCTGTTGCTCCATAGTTACGAGTTACCTCTATATGAACATCAGAAGGAATCAAGTCTTTTTTCAACAATTCTAGTTTGTTTAGAATCTGATCAGAAATTTTCATGGCATCGGCACCTCTACGTTTTGCGATAGAAAGTGTTACAGCCTGATATTCACCTTTAAAAGCTGCATGCTTATCATTCATCTCTCCATAACCGAAGCTCACGTATTGAGAAGGAATTTCTGGTCCATCAACTACCTTAGCAATCTGTTTCAAATACACAGGACTCCCCTGATTTATTCCAACGACTAAATTCGAAAGCTCTTCAGCATTCTCAATAAAATTACCTGTTTTAACAAGAAACTGATTATCGTTATTATTAAAAGATCCAGAACCCATTTGTTGATTCGATGCTTGAATGTTTTGTGCAATACTTAAGGCATCAACGTGATAGTTAGCCATCAACTCGCGATTCAAAATTACCTGAAGTTGTCGCGAACGCCCACCTCTTATCGACGTAGATGACACTTCGCTTACTTTTTCGACCTCATTATTCAATTCCTGAGCTATCCGACGTAATTGGAAATCATCATATTTTTCGCTCCAAAGTGTTAATCCCAAAACTGGAACATCATCAATAGCTCGCGTTTTAATCAATGGAAATGATATCCCTTTAGGCATCTCATCCATATGTTTCATAATCTCATTGTACATTTTAACAAGAGAACGTTCTACATCCTCTCCCACATAAAACTGTACAATTAGTATGGCTTGTTCAGACATAGATGTGGAGTACACATATTCTACACCTGGTATATTAGCAACCACTTTCTCTAGTGGCTTCACAATTCTAGATTCTACCTCGTTTGGACTAGCACCCGGATAAGCTAAAAAGATATCAGCAATAGGTACATCAATTTGAGGTTCCTCTTCTCGAGGTGTTAGGTACGAACTATAAGCTCCAATGATCAGAAAAGCGACCATCAATAGCGGAGTTAGTTTCGAATTTATAAAGAGTTTGGCTATTCCGCCAGCAAATCCTGTTTTCATATTTTAGATATAAGATGTGAGATTTTAGATATGAGATACTAGCTATGCATGTTTGGTCTTCTATTTTTTATACAAAAACCTAAATACGAGTTGTTAAACTTTAATCAGATAAATCTCATATTTTAACAAACTACTATTTTACGCTAGTCACTTTAAGCTTAGCACCATCCCATATCTTTCCTTTATAGGATACAATGTATTGTTCGCCTGAACTTAAACCTGAAAGCACCTCTATGGATTCTCCGTATGTTTTCCCTACACGAATCCAACGTAAAAGGGCCGTGTTAGTCTGACTTAGAGTGTAAACACCAACTAATTGTCCTTTTTCTACTAATACTGATTTTGGAATTACAATACGATTGCTCTCTCCCATGGCTATGTAAACTTTAGCAAACATACCTGAATACAATTTCAATTTTGAATCTCTTGGTGTATCCAACTGTAATTTAACTTCGTACTGATTACCTGAATCAAGAGCTGAAGGATTAATCTCTGAAACCTTAGCTTGTAATCGACGATTATCTTGAGCTGTCAACTCAACTTCAACAGAATCTCCTTCTTTAATTTTCGAAATATCAGATTCAGGCACACGTGCAACGACTTCAAATTTTCCTTTTTTCTCGATTGACAATAAAGGCATTCCCGGAGAAGCCAAATCCCCAGCTTTTACAAAATGCTTGGTTACGCGACCATTATATGGTGCCCTTACGTTTGCATATTTCAAAGTCTCATTCACCTGAGCCAGCATACCTTTTGCTCCAGCTAGTTTCGATTTAGCAAGCTGTTTCTGAATTTGCATCCCCTCTAACTCCTTTTTAGAAGCTGATTTTTTATCGAATAGTGACTGGTAACGCTCTAAATTTCTTTCAGCGTCAGCCAAAACTGTTTTTGAAACCGATACATTAGCTTCAGCTTGCTTTTTCTTGGCAAGAATATCTGCATTACTAATTTTTAATAGGAGTTGTCCTTTTTCTACCTTCTCACCAAGCTTAACATACACCTTTTCAACCTGCCCCATAATCCTGGTGCTTAATTTTGAATGTGTCGCAGCTTCAAGCTTACCTGTAAAGCTTAAAAGTTCTGGTTGTTTCAAGTTCTTTGCCTTTGCAATCTCCACAGTTAAATCGAAACCATTAGATTTCTTCTTAACAGGTTCGCTACTACATGAAAAGAATAATCCTAGTGCTATAATTATGCTTAAATAATATCGTGTGTTCATATTGTTTTTATTGAATGGTTCTTATTGATGATTTTGATTTTATTCTAATTCTTTTTCTAGAAGGAACTCCAAATAGAACTTAGCTGAGTAATATTTGAAAATAGCATTCAAGTACTCTAAATTCTTAACAGCTGATAAGGTTTCGGATTGAATCAGATCTGTCATTTTTTCTAAGCCTTGCTCAAAACGATCCGAGCGGATTCTTAGGGCTTCCTCTGACTGATCTTTCGCTAATTTACCCGTTTCAATTCTCTGAATGCTTAAAACTAATGAACGTTTAGCCTCTCTTACTTTCAGATTATTCTGTTCTAGGTAGTCATCAAAATCCAATTTTTGAAGTTGTAACTCTGCTTTTGCTTTTTTAATCTTACCAATATTCTTATAACCTTTAAACAGATCCCACGATAAGGATGCGCCAATCATATAGTTATTGGCTTTAGTTCCTAGAAACTTCTTATCGTTCCATTCGTAAGCACCGAAAGCATTTATACGTGGTAGAAATTTATTTTTTGCTGACTTTAGCATTTGCTCCTTGGCAGAAACACCTTTTTTATAAGCACGAATATCAGAACGGTCTTCATTATTTTTCTGATCACCTATTTTTAAACCAAAGGCAGGAACTTCGAAAATATCTGATGCAATTAAAGCACTTGTCGATTCTGCACCTAATAGAAAAGCCAAATAATCGGCTGCTCCTATTCTCTGATTTATGGTTTGATTCAACTGGTTTTCGACTTCCAAAGCTCTAACCTTAGCAGCTAACACATCAGCATCTTTAATGAGATCCTCCTCGAAAAAGTCTAAACTTTGCTTTAGATAAGCATCGGCTGTAGCTTTAGCTTTTTCAAAAACCTCAACTGCTTTCTGAGCAACTTGTAATTGCTTATAAGCTTTTTTTACCTCAAACGTAATGTAGTAAAAAGTTCTTTCCGACTCGAGGCTTACAGCTTCATAACCCAGTTTAGCGGCTTTACGCTCGTAAATACCATCAAAATTCAATAGAGGTTGCTCTACTTTTATCTGAGTTTGAAAATTCTCCATCGATCCTGGATCATTTAATAAAACAGGATTGAAATCGGCAGTAGTTACCACTTCTTGTTTTAATTTAAAACCAAAACTTGCTAATGGATCATTTGTTCTAACTGCTGTATGAGAAAGATTAATTCCAAGAAGGAATAATGAATGTGACTGTTGATAATTTGCCTTGGCAATATCAATTCTTGCTTTTGATTTTTTAATCTCTTTATTGTTTTCTTTTGCTTTCAAGAGTGCTTCTTGCAAACTTATACCTATTCCGTTAGTCTGAGCGACTGCGTAGAAAGGAATAAAAAATACTAAAAAGATAATCAAACGATAGGTTAGATTTCGCATATAAATTGTGATTTTGGATTCTTTGATGGTTCAAAACTATATAAAAATCATCACACATCCAACTATCTACATATATAAACTATCTATTGCCTAAGAGAGTTTACTTCATCTATTTTTATATTAAAGAAATTTAAGACTTTAGCTTGATATGTGCAAATAATGTTTTGTATTAAATTCGATAGGTTTATCTTTGCCATTTAATCTCAAAAAAAGCAATGATATCTAGTCTATTGGCGTAAACTAAAGACTAAATTAAAATACAACTAAAAATCATGAAAGATTCAGTAGTAATATTGTGTGGCGGTGGACCAGCTCCAGGAATAAACACAGTAATAAGTAGCGTAGGAAAAGTATTTCTTAAAAATGGCTACCGTGTAATCGGTATGCACGAAGGTTATAAAGGTCTTTTTTCTGATCATCCTGAAACACATGAATTAGACTTTCCATTTTTAGACGGTATCTTCAGTAAAGGCGGATCTTCTCTTAAGATGAGTCGTTTTAAACCAAAGGACACGGATTTCAACACCAATTTCTTTATTAAAAATAATGTAAAGCTTTTGGTTACAATTGGTGGTGACGATACTGCATCTACTGCAAATCGTATTTCAAAGTATTTAGAAGAAAATCAAGTTTTGATTTCGAATATTCATGTACCTAAGACCATCGATAACGATCTTCCTTTGCCTGTAGGCTCTCCGACTTTCGGTTTTCATTCTGCAAAAAATGAAGGGGTTCGTATTGCTACAACGGTTTATGAAGATGCTCGTACATCACAAAACTGGTTTGTATTATCTGCAATGGGACGTGAAGCTGGTCATCTAGCCTTTGGTATTGGTACTTCTGCTCACTTCCCAATGATTATTATTCCAGAGATGTTTAATAAAACAGATATCTCAGCAGATAAAATTGCCAATCTGGTTATTTCTTCAATCATTAAGCGTCGTATTTTAGGTATAAACTATGGTGCTGCTATTATTAGCGAAGGTGTTTTTCATTTTATGGATACTGAAGAGATTGAGAGTACAGGAATTAACTTTACATACGACGCTCATGGTCATCCTGAGTTATTCAATGTAAGTAAATCTCATGTTTTTAATATGTTTATCCAACGCAAAATTAAATCATACGACTTAAATATTGGAACACGTCCTGTTGAGTTAGGCTTCGGTTTACGTTGTTGTCCACCTGTTGCTTACGACTTAGATTTATGTACTATGCTAGGAAATGGCGTGTATAAGCTTTTTAAGGATGGGAAATCAAAATGTATGGTTACTGTTGATCCTAAGGGTGATTCTTCTCCTCTATTTCTTAAAGATGTTGAAGATGAGAATGGAAAAGTAAAACCTAGATTGGTTGATGTTAATAGCGAGAAGGTTGTAACGGTAATGAATAATAACCTACACTACCTTTGCGAAGAAGACTTGGAGGCTGCTAAAGCTTACCTTCCTGATGCAGAGAATTATTTATTCAAGAAGATTTTAAACTGGGAGTAATTTATTCCCTTTTATGTAATTCCTTAAACCCCCAATAAGATATCTTTGGGGGTTTAGTTTTATATTATTTTCAAATCGCACATAGTGATAAAACAAATCAGCATTAATAGCTAATATATGCAGCATCATTACACAACTAAATTATTTAGATTTCCTCTACACACCACAGTTTTTATTTCGCATTAATCTGATTATTAATACCATTGCCAAAAGTCTAAAATCTATAAATTCAAGTATTGTTCGTAATATTATCAGATACACACTTACGACTCATAATAATTGCTCAACTACTGTTGCTATATCTAATAAAAAGAATACTTTTGCGGCTGCTTTTACAACAAAAAATAGAAATGGAAAATACTCAATTCATTATTCAGAAGGACAACACAGCAAATCCTGGACCATTAGGACTTTGCGGATTTGGATTATCAACTATCCTATTAAACCTTCATAATGCAGGCTTATTTGGTATGGATACAATGATTCTTGCAATGGGAATCTTTTTTGGAGGAATCACACAAATAATTGTGGGATCTATGGAATGGAAGAAGAATAACATTTTTGGAACCATGGCTTTTACATCTTATGGTAGTTTTTGGTTAATTTTGGTATGTCTATTAGTAATGCCTAAAATGGGCTTAGGAGAAGCACCTACGTCTATATCAATGGGATATTTCCTTACAGTTTGGGGTATTCTTTCTTTAGGTTTCTTCGTAGTGACTATTAAGCTAGGTAGAGCTATGATGATTTTATTTGCTTCGGTAGTTATATTATTTGCTTTATTAGCAGCTGCAAACTTTACTGGAAACCACACAATTCATACAATTGCTGGTATCGAAGGTATTATTTGTGGTTCTATTGCTATTTATATCGCAATGGCACAGCTTTTCGAAATCGTATATGGCAGACAGATACTTCCTTTGAAGTAATATATAAAGATCTTTCTCGCACTTGGCTTCCACCTGTGTGAGTTAAGTTAAGCCCTCATCATTTATTTGGTGAGGGCTTTTTAATACGCTATCACGAACACTGATGAAAACGAGCGAAATAGGAGGTGATTGAACCGTCAAATCAGCTGGGAAATAGAACCAAATCGCAACCTCAAAATCCTTCTTTTATCGTCATATTTTCCCTTTTCGACCCTGTTTAGTACATTTAGAACTGTAAAAACTTGCAATTAGTATTCGAGGAACTGCAAAAATGATCCGTAGGAAATTTGCAAAAAAAATAATTACCAAATTAATTGCAAAGAAGCGACATTAACCCGTTTTTTGTAGAAAATTACTGGGAAAACAATAAGAATGGAATTAAAACGACTAAATAAAGCCATATCAGAAACTGGCTATTGTTCACGCAGAGCTGCTGACAGACTGATTGAAGAAGGTAAGGTTCTAGTAAACGGACAAGCTGTTGAAATGGGACAAAAAATTACATCTGAAGATCAAATCACTGTTGGAGGAAAAGTGATTACCAAAAAGGTAGGGAATATCTATTTGATTTTCAATAAACCTGTAGGTATCACCTGCACAACCGATACAAGTATTAGTGGCAATATAATAGATTTCATTGATTATCCAGAGCGTATTTTCCCAATAGGTCGTATCGATAAACCTAGTGAAGGCCTTATCTTTATGACCAATGATGGCGATATTGTCAACAAGATTCTTCGCGCCAAGAACAATCACGAAAAGGAATATGTGGTTAAGGTTGATAAAAGAATTACGCCTGATTTTATTAGGCTAATGTCTGACGGTGTTAAGATCTTAGACACAGTGACTGAAGAATGTAAGGTGGAACAGATTGATGCTTATACATTTAATATTGTTTTAACACAGGGGTTAAATCGTCAGATTCGTCGCATGTGCGATTATCTTGGTTATGAAGTCAAAGAGCTGCAGCGTGTTCGCATTATGAACATTAAACTGGGTAGTTTAAAACGAGGGAAATACCGTTCATTCTCTGGACCAGAGCTTAAAGAATTGAAAGCCCTTATTGCAGATTCCAGTAAAACAGAGGAAGCTTCTTTATAAAGCATCAAGCTACTTATAACATATTGAAACCTGATAAGAAAGTCCATCTACGGCTCCTTTTATCAGGTTTTTCATTTTTCTTTCAAATCAGCTAATCAAGATTTCTTTCTCCCCCTCAGCATTAATTCGTAACTTCTAGAGGAACCAATCCTAGAGAATCAATGATTAAGCCTGTAGAAAAACCCAAAGCTTCAAAAGAAAGTCTGCTTTTACTTATTGCCATTATATCGGCAATTGTATTGGGTTTCATCTTAGGTGGTTTCTTCCCTGCCATTGGTATTAAATTGGAAATATTCGGACAAATATTCCTCAATATTCTGATGTTACTTGTTGTTCCTATCGTCGTCTTATCGATGATTGTAGGCATATCCCGTATTCAGAATTTAAGTCAGTTAGGTACTCTGGGTAGTAAAACATTGTTTTTTTATTTACTCACTACAGCAGTTGCTGCAACATTAGGTATCATACTCGTTAACATTATTCAACCTGGTATCAATCAAAGTATTGTTCTTACTGAATTACCAACAAAAACAGAATTTATCGCAACTGATATTTCTACAGCGCTAAAAGAACTTTTAGTGGGTAATCCTGAAAAAGAACAACAAGGCTTAATAGGCTATAATCTATTTCTTGCCATGGAGAAAATGGATATCCTCCCCCTCATACTATTTTCCATCTTTTTCGGAGCAGCTCTTTCGTCCTTAGGTGAAAAAGCCAAGAAAAGCATTCAGGTTCTTTCCATCATGAACGATGCCATACTAAAGCTCGTGCATTGGGTTATGTACCTTGCACCTTTAGGTATCTTAGGTTTGGTTGCTGCTCGTATTGCTCATTCTGGTGGTTTCAAGGCTTTTATTCCCGAATTACTTTCCTTGGGTTTATATGCTTTAACAGTACTGCTCGGTTTAGCCTTGCACGGTTTTCTCTTTTTGAGTTTGCTACTAAGATTCATAGGTAAACGATCTATTCCAAGCTACCTCAAAGGGATGGCTGCTGCTCTTCTTAATGCTTTCTCTACGGCTTCGAGTACGGCCACACTCCCTTTAACACTTCAAGGCGTACACGAAGAGAATAAGGTCTCTGAAAAAATCAGCAACTTTGTTCTGCCTTTGGGTGCCACCATTAATATGGATGGGACAGCCCTCTACGAAGCAGTTGCAGCCATTTTCATCGCTCAACTTTATGGTATTGATCTCAATTGGGTACAGCAAATCATTGTGATTCTCACTGCAACACTTGCAGCCATAGGCGCTGCAGGTATTCCCGAGGCTGGATTGGTCACCATGGTAATCGTTTTACGAGCCGTTAACTTACCTATCGAGGGAATTGGACTCCTTCTTAGCATCGACTGGCTTCTCGACCGTTTTAGAACAAGTATCAACGTTTGGGGCGATAGTGTTGGAGCAGCAGTCGTTGAACAATGGGATTCACCCAAAACAAAGGAATAAACTCATCGAAAGAAACTACTCAAATAACATGCTTCTATTTGCTACAAAATAGGGCTATTAATCCTAGCTTTATGGCGTAATTATTGAACGATAGAAATGAGCACAATCACACAAGACGATCTTAAATTCGATAGGGAGCATATTTGGCATCCTTATACCTCAATGGAAAAACCACTACCTGTTTACCCTGTAGAATCAGCTAATGGTGTCCGTTTGAAACTGAGCGATGGTCGAGAGATTATCGATGGCATGTCCTCATGGTGGTGTGCCGTACATGGTTATAATCATCCTGTTCTCAATAAAGCGGTTGAGTCACAAATTAAGAATATGTCTCATGTCATGTTCGGTGGAATAAGCCACAAACCAGCTATCGAACTTGCTAAACTATTGGTGAAACTAAGCCCGAAAGGCTTAGATAAAGTATTCTTTGCGGATTCGGGTTCTGTATCTGTTGAAGTGGCTATGAAAATGTCCATGCAGTATTGGTTTACCAAGGGAGAACAAAAAAAGAATAAATTTCTAAGTATTCGATCTGGATATCACGGTGATACCTTCAATGCCATGTCGGTTTGCGATCCCGTTACAGGTATGCACGAAATATTTACTGGCGTACTGCCTATTAATCATTTCGTTGATGCACCACAATGTGGATTTTATGAAGATTGGGATGAAAAAGATATCCTTCCAATGAAAAACGCCATTGAGGAGTATCAGAATGAATTAGCGGCTATCATTCTCGAACCTATCGTTCAGGGTGCTAGTGGTATGCGTTTCTACCATCCACAGTATTTAAAAGAAGTTCGTCAGCTTTGCGATAAACATGACATTCTTCTAATAGTTGATGAAATTGCAACAGGATTTGGTCGATCAGGAAAACTCTTTGCTTGCGAACATTCAGATATCTCACCCGATATCATGTGTGTAGGAAAAGCCATTACAGGTGGCTATATGAGTTTTGCCGCCACACTTGCTAATCAAAAAGTAAGCGATGGTATTTCTCAAGGCGCTCCTGGTTGCTTTATGCATGGACCAACTTTTATGGGAAACCCTCTGGCTTGTGCCGTGGGCGTTGCCAGTATCAATCTCCTATTAGAATCAAATTGGAAAAGAAAAGTCGATACGATTGAAGCTATTCTTAAAGAAGAATTAGAAGCTGCAGAAAATCTGCCTCAGGTTGCCGATGTCAGAATTTTAGGCGCTATTGGCGTAATTGAAATGAAGGAAGCAGTTAATATGGCCAGCATTCAAAAACAGTTTGTGGATTCAGGTATTTGGGTACGCCCATTTGGGAAACTTGTATATATCATGCCTCCTTTTGTTATTTCTGAAAAGGATTTACGCACTTTATGCCAAACTATGATTGAGGTGGTAAGTTTGCAATGAGTTATGAGCGTCGCACTGAGCGTAGTCGAAGTGTTGTGAGTTATGAGTTATGAGTTATGAGTTATGAGTTATGAGTTATGAGTTATGAGTTATGAGTTATGAGTTATGAGTTATGAGTGCAAAATTAAAATTATTGACGCTGATTGACACTGATTAAATATGATTATCTC
>JADGEF010000019.1:31030-37991 GCA_016744515.1 Marinifilaceae bacterium
TGAGTTATGAGTTATGAGTTATGAGTTATGAGTTATGAGTTATGAGTGCAAAATTAAAATTATTGACGCTGATTGACACTGATTAAATATGATTATCTCTCTTCAATAAGGAAAAATCATTTGTGTAATTTGTGGATAAAGATTAAACGTGTTTCTTATAACAAAATTAGACGCTGATCTTCACATATTTATTATGATTTTACTTCTTTAAATAATATCAAAGGTTTAGAACGAAAAGTAGACGTATTTTCACTTTGACCTTTTCACTTTAACCTTTATTACTTTATATTTTTCCTTGAAACTATGAGTGATATTTTAAAATCCTATCAAGACGAGCTAGACAAGTTAAGCCAAACTGGAAACCTTCGTTCTTTAAAACAGATCGATGAGAAAAAGTTTAAGCTGAATTTGTCTACGAATGACTATATGGGCATAGCCAAGTTAGGACTTTCTGTACCAGAAGAAAAAGGTATGGGATCGGGCTCTTCTCGTCTACTAACAGGAAATTTCATTGCCTACAAACAACTAGAGGATGAACTTGAAAACCAATTTGGTTCTCCTGCTCTTTTTTTCAATTCGGGTTATCATGCCAATATTGGAATCTTACCTGCTTTAGCTTCAAAAGGAGATCTAATTCTATCTGATAAGCTTAACCATGCCAGTATAATTGATGGAATTAAACTAAGTGATGCAGATTATCACCGTTATAAGCATCTCGATTATGCACATCTAGAACGCTTACTTGAAAAATACCGAAGCAATTACAAACGCGTTTTTATTGTAAGTGAGTCTATTTTCAGTATGGATGGCGATATTGCTGATTTGCTTAAACTCATTCAAATCAAAAAGAAATATGAGTGTCTACTCTATATAGATGAAGCACATGCTTTGGGTACACGAGGTGAAAAAGGTCTTGGTATTGCCGAAGAGCAGAACTGTCTTTCACAAATTGATCTTTTGGTCGGTACCTTCGGAAAAGCGATGAATTCAGTAGGTGCTTACCTCATATGTAATGCGATTGTCAAGGATTACCTGATAAACAAGATGCGTTCGCTCATATTTACAACCGCACTACCTCCAATAAGTATTGCTTGGAACCTACAAATTCTGAAGCAGAGCCGGTGTATGCAGCAGGAAAGAGAGCATTTGCAAAGGCTATCGAACCAATTAAGAACAGCATTACAGAAATTAGGAATAGAAACAGGAGGCGACTCTAATATCATTCCAATAATGATTGGTGATAGTGAGCATTGCAAACAAGTAGCTGAACAAATGCAAAAACTAGGCTATCTGATTTTTCCTATACGTCCACCATCTGTTCCACCCAATACAGCTAGACTAAGACTGTCTCTTTCTGCCGATATGAAATGGGCTGATTTAAAAGAACTACCCGAAGTAATTAAGAATTTACTATCGAGTTAATAATTGTTCATCATTCATTAGTGGTTATCACGAGTCAACTATTATACACTACAACATAAATTCAGACGCAGATTTTAATGGTCAAATATGATCTATGTGCAAGACTGAAATAGATCTTTTTAAAATCATATTTAATCAGCGTCTAAACATTCTTTAATAATTGTTAATCGATAGTTATCTAGCTTTATGCGTTTAAAATATCTTCACAAAAATAATTCACCTAAGCTTATCCTCTTTCTGAGTGGATGGGGGTGCGACGAAATTCCTTTCAGCAGTATCGATTCGAAAGATTACGATGTACTGATGTGCTATGATTATAGAGATTTAAGCAATGCAACAGATATTCTAGATGAGTTAAAGCACTATCAGGAACAGCATTTAATTGCCTGGTCATTGGGAGTCTATGTCAGTTCTATTCTTTTTAAAGATCAAACCAAACTATTTGTAAGCCGTATAGCAATAAATGGAAGCCTGACTCCCATTAGTGAAGAACAGGGAATCCCTCCTGCCATATTTCAAGGTACTATTAATGGTCTAAACGAAAGAGGTCGAGACAAATTCTTTATGCGTATGTGTGGCGGACGATCAGGCTATGCCAATTTTTCTAAACATCAAGCACAACGTACCCTTGAAGATCAAAAAGAGGAATTAATCTGTTTGCAAAACATGATTTTGGATAGAAGCATTACTTGGGATATCTTCGATAAGGTATTACTTTCGTCCCGAGATATGATTTTCCCTTTTAAGAATTTAGAAAAGGCTTGGGAGAGCAAATCCCAAAAAGTTATCTTAGATCTACCCCATTTTTGTTTCTCTGAATGGAATCAGTGGGATGAGATTTTAAAAATTGAAGTGCCTAGAGTTATAAGTTTGGTATAAAGATAAATAGAGGGTGAGCCAACAAAAGATAAATAAGGATAAAGTGCAAAAGGGTTTTGTGAAAAGCATCACCACTTATCGCAAGCACGCTATTGTTCAAGAAGCCATTGCTTCGCGACTGATTGCAGAAATGCGATGGCGATGTCCTATGCATCACGATTCTGTTTTGGAAATTGGTTGTGGCCCTGCTGTTCTTACTGAAAAGTTCTTTCAATTTTTCGATGCCAAGAATTATACAGCCAATGATATTGTAGAAGAATATGCCCCTTTGTTGGAAACTTTGAATCAAAAAATCAAATTCATGGCTGGTGATATCGAAACTTGCGAATTACCACAAAACCTAGATTTGATTCTTTCTGGCTCAACCTTTCAATGGTTTAATCAGCTAGATGCCTTTCTCGAAAAATGTTCGAAAGCTCTTTCGCCGAATGGTTTTCTAGCTTTTAGCAGTTTTGGTCCCGAAAATTACCGCGAGATTCGTTCTGTTAATGGCGGTGGCCTAAATTACTTAACCTTTAATGAACATCTAAGACTTCTAGATAAGTATTTCGATGTTGTTTGGAGTGAGAAAGAAATGATAACTCGACATTTCCCCGAGCCAATTGGGGTCTTGCATCATATGAAACAAACTGGCGTAAATGGCTTACCAGGAAAGGTCTGGACAAAATCTGATTTAAAGAATTTTGAAGATCGCTATAAGGATTTGTTTGGAACTGAACTTGGAGTGCCTTTAAGCTATCAACCTATTTACTTTATTGCAAAACCTAAAAACAAGGATAAAGGAGATTAACTAGAATCACTTCTAAAGGATTCGTTAAAGTGATAATTCAAAATAACTCATCATATCAACAGATTAACACATCAATAAATTTACACATCAACAATGAGCACCTATTTTATAACTGGAATTGACACAGATGCTGGGAAGACTTTTGCAACTGGCTTAATGGCAAAATACCTTTATGACGGAAAGGTCAATGTAATGACACAAAAGTTTGCTCAAACAGGTTGTGTGGGTATTTCTGAAGATATTCTAGCTCATCGTGAAATAATGGGTGTAGAACCTTTTAATGTTGATAAGGATGGAACAACTTGTCCTTATGTGTTCACTTATCCCGCTTCACCACATTTGGCAGCAAAAATTGATGGCAAAGAGATCGATGTCAATGTCATTAATGAATCAACTGCGAAATTACAAGCAAACTTCGATACGCTTTTAATTGAAGGTGTTGGAGGCATTCATGTACCTATCACTTTAGAGTATTCTCTTTTGGATTATCTAGAAGAAAAAAAACACCCTCTCATTATTATCACATCATCGAAATTGGGTAGTATTAACCATACCCTAATGACTTTAGAACTGGCTGCAAATCGAAACCTCCCCATTCATGCTTTGATATATAACCACTATCCTAACAATAGTGATGTTATTCTTGAAGATTCGATCCATGTCTTTAAAACTTACTTGAAAAAGTATGGCTACGATTGTCCTGTGGTCGAAATTCCTGAATTCAAGATTGGCGAATCACCTGAAGTAGATTTCTCGCCTCTGTTTAAAATTTAGTGAGTTCCTGCTGATAACGCAGATTCACGCAGAATAATATCCCTATCAGGCTATGACTATAAGTAAGCTGTACATGTCATGGTCTGATTATCTTTATCGACTCTTTTTGCCCTTTGGGACTCTTATAACCTTTTGACTTTTTGCCCTTTTTACTTCTTTACTTTCTATGCCTTTAGTTAAAATATGCTGTTAAACTAAAGTTCTGTAAAGAAAAATCTGTAGGTTTGCAATCTAAACACAACAACACAAAATTATAAGAGATGGAAAAATTATATGTTCCCAACAGGGGTCATGTTATTTTCGAAGATATCGTCTTTGATGAAAAGCTAGAAGCTGAAATCAACCAGTTCTTGCGTGAGTACGAACATTGCGATATCCTTTCGAAATACAACCTCCCTTTAAGTAATAAACTCCTGCTTCACGGCAAAAGTGGCTGTGGTAAAACCATGACAGCCCGCGCTATTACTCGTAAACTGGGTAAGAAAATCAAAGTTATAAACTTAGGAGGCATTGTATCTTCAAAACTAGGTGAAACCTCTGCTAATATTGCCTCAGCATTTCGATTGGTAGAATCTCAAGAAGCAGTACTTTTCTTCGATGAATTCGATTCTCTAGGAAAAGAACGCGACTACGATAATACCGATAGCGGTGAGATGAAACGTGTCGTGAACACTATGCTACAACTTATCGATTCATTGCCTAAGCATTCTATCATCATTGCCGCAACCAATCAGATTGATATGATTGACTCTGCACTTATCCGTCGTTTCGAATTAAAGTTGGAATTTAGAAATCCAAGTAATGAATTACTTGATAGTTTTTACGATAAATTACTAGCCAAATATCCTGACGAATACTGCCAAGTTGATCGCAAGTATAATATTTCATATGCAGAAGCGCAGGATATTGTTTTTACAACAGTTAAAGACAACATTATCGTATCAGAACTAAGTAAAAAGGTTAAACTGGTTCAAGAAAACAATCCTTGTCTTAATTAAAAGACAACATATAAGTATTTTAAGAACTTGAAAAGTCGCTTCCTTAAGGAGCGACTTTTTGTTTGAACAGATTTAACGTTTCTCATTATTCCGATTGCTTATTTTTATTGAATCCAAGCAATACTTAAGAATACAACATAAGATCAATTTAAGTAAAAAAAACATTTACTTAAACACTATAGATCAATAAGTTTTCTTCATTACATTATGATACAATTAAACAACTAGATATCTTATAACTCATTCATACTTTCTCCTTATCGACGCCGTTTTACCCATCATTATTCTATCAAACTATATTTCTACAAATAATTACACTTTGTATGTAAAGCATTTTAATGAATTCTTTCAACCAATAACTTTCAGTCTTAATGTTAAACTTAAGTAATAACTTAAGATCTAGCATCGCTCCCCTACTTTACTTAACTATCCATCTAACTATCCCCTAAAAGGTTTTCATTTGAACAGTCATACAGATTTAGTAGTTTTACCGCGCTAATAAATTTACCTATAGGATGATCACACTGATGTGGGTCAGCTAAAAAACTGCGAAACAGACCTATAGGCAACACACTTAATAGAACAAAATTATGAAGGACGATCAGCAATCCTACAAACAAAAACGCAAAAAAGCGAGTGAGTTCGATAGTCGTGAAGAGTATCTTAACCACGAATTAACCATTATGAAATTCAGACGATGGAGAATTCACTTACCATTTAGAGATTTCAACGTTGAATTAGAAGACCTTGTGCCTGCACTTGCAGCTACAATTGGTAAAGTGGTAATGGTAACTGCAATGGTTGCAGTATTTGCCGTTCAATTCGGACTTTCTCCTGAATTCGTTGCAGAAAATGTTCGTTACGAACTTTTAATTGCAGGTGGTATTTTTGTACTACTATTTTCTGCAATTCTTAACCCTACTGCCAACCTAGCTGGAACTCACGGTCCTATGATTCCGCTTATTCCTATTATTGCCGCCGCTGGTGGTCACCCTTTAGCTTTAGGTATTTTAATTGGTGCATTCGGACTAATTCTTAGTATTACTAAAGGTGGATCGAAACTGATGACTTTAACAGGTGTTGGCGTTCGTGGTGGTCTACTTATCTACTTAGGTGCAGTTGGACTTATTGGTCAGATTTCTAAGCTAGAGATTTGGTCATCAGGAACAGGTATCAACGCTCTATCTTTTGCCGTTATCGGTATCACTATTCTTATCTATGCTTATTTAGCTCGTGTTAATAAACGTTGGTTAGCTATTCCTCTTTGTTCTGCAATTGCAGGTATTATAGCCTTTACAATGGGTGCTGATTTTGCATTTACTACAGAACCTGGACTTCCTCACTTTAACCCAATGTGGTGGTGGGGCGAAGACACAGGATGGAAGCTTGGCTTACCTAACCTAGGTCACTTTATTGCTGTAATTCCTTTTGCTATTCTTGCTGTTGCCATGTGGACTCCTGACTATTTAGGTCACCGTGTTTTCCAAGAACTTAATTACCCTAAAAAGGCTAAAAGCGTTCTAATGGATGTGGATGATACGATGACTGTAGCTTCTATTCGTCAGGTTATTGGTGTTGCATTGGGTGGTGGTAATATCGCTTCATCTTGGGGAACTTATATGATTCCAGCTGCGATTGCTAAACGTCCGATTCCAGGTGGTGCTATCCTAACAGCTATACTTTGTGTATTAGCTTCTGTCCTAGGTTACCCTATGGATTTAGCTATGTGGGAGCCTGTATTGCGTGTTGCTCTAATTGTAGGTGTATTCTTGCCTTTACTTGAAGCAGGTATGCAAATGGTTCATAAGCACAAGGATTCACTTAGTGCTGGAACATGTATTTTCGCATGCGCCTTTGTAAATCCAGTATTCGGGTGGGCTTTCACTATGCTTCTTGACAATATGGGATTGATTGGAGACCGCGATCGTGCTAAGGAATTATCTTGGAAAGAGAAATTGATTATTCCAGGTGCTATGTTTATTGTATGTATAGTATCTCTAGCTTTAGTTGGTCAATTACCAGGTATTCCAGGCATGTTCTAGAAAGTATACAAGACTATAATATATTAGAAAGCGACTCTTAAGGGAGTCGCTTTTTT
>JADGEF010000020.1 GCA_016744515.1 Marinifilaceae bacterium
TTCCTTTTGGTTACAAGCAATAAAAAAAGGTAAGATTAATAATGCAATAATAATACGTTTCATAGTCATGTTCTAATTATACAATATTCAAAATAAATTTAACCATGTATATAATAAATACTGTGCCAAAAGGGTCATGTTGAAAAATGGAGTTGTGATTAATTATTATAAAGCTCTCTGTTTGTGGACTTTTTAATGTGTAATAAGTGATGTTGAAAGTGCCGACAGGTTTAGTTGGGGATTAAAGTTGTAGAATAATTCCCCATTGTTGTGGTGCGAATACGCAATTATGTAACACAATTGTTTTACTTAAACTAAAATATATGTTAGAAAAATTGAAATACCATCCGAAAGGATAGCCTTGCTATAATGTACAATGGTTCGGTAAGGTTTTTCAAACACCTGATAATGAGATCATCCCAAACCTGTTGTGTTTTCATTAATATATTGATTATAAGTGGTTTGTAAATCAGTTTCATATCTTGATTCTCATATCTCACGATCTATCCATATATGTACTTGCAGTATTTAAGTTATTTGTTTTTTCTTCAATAAGCTCAGCGCTCTCTTCTATTTTGTGATTCTAGTTTAGTTCTGGAAATCTGTATCGTAAATACTGTGCCAAAGAGATTACAAGTCTATAATGTGCTGATTGTTTCGTAATCAGCTGTAAATTAAATTGTGTTGCCATGTTTGATTGAAGGGGGATTAAAGAGTATAATTTGTAGAATAAGCTAAAAATGGGGAGTTTTCAGCCAGATCTGAGTGAGAAATTCTCAATTGTAGTATTTTAACATCGGATTCTATATAAAATCCTCTAAATTTGTAGTTTACAAATAGATCGAACCTTATATGGTAAAAAACAAAGATCAATATATTAGACTTAAAGTAATTGCAGGTTACTTTGTGTTACTTATCGCAATTGTGAGTTCAGGACTTATTGGACACTCTAGCTATAAAAGGTTGATGCATTCTGTTTCTCAACTTTCTAAGCCCGATGCTGAGATATCTCGTATGAATCATCTTCTTACCGATCTTTCTGAAGCCGAGAATCATATTCGAGTTTATTCTCTGACTAAAAAGAGTAAATACCTGAACCTGTTTGGGAAAAAAGTTAAATCCATAAAAAACGAGCTAGATTCCTTACGCTTAAGTAACATCAAGAATAAACATTCAATCCAAATGATTGATTCTATGATTTTCTTGATTAATATCCGTTCAAAGAAACTGAATGCCTTTGCTAGAATCAAAAAAGCGGAAGAGAGTATAAATTATACCGAACAAGCTTTAAAAGAATTGAGTGATGTTTCAAAGTATTCTCAAGAGGAATTTGAAAATTCTATCACAAAAAAGACCATAGTTGATACGATTAAAAAGATTAAAAAGAAGATAGAGCTACCTAAGAGCTTTTTGGGAATTCGATTTGGGAAGAAAAAAGAATCGGAATACGAAGTTGTTGATCGTGTGGTTGAACGACAAGAAATAGATCTTGATAGTAGTTTTATAAAAAAACAAGATAGTTTATTTAATAGCTTTAAGGAAGAGTTAGAATCTTCCCGAATGAAAGAGCAAGCAACTAGAGCAAGGTTGATGCGCGAGGAACTTAAACTAGTCGATGAGAATTCTATCATACTTCAAAAAATAAAAAAGCTACTTACTGAGCTTGAACAACAGCAAATTAGAGATATCAATCTAAAAGTAAGTCAAACTGAAAATATCGCAAAAGACTCTATAATTCTCATTACTATTGTCATTATTGTTGGGTTTATTTTTGGTGTTTTATTCATCTTATTTACCCTTCTCGATCTATCTAAATCAGATTATCTGAAAAAGCAATTGATACTTGCAAAAGCAAAGGCTGAGAAACTAGCTAAAGTCAAAGAAGAGTTTCTTGCGACGATGAGTCATGAAATTAGAACGCCCTTAAATGCTTTAATTGGTTTTTCGCGACAGCTTGATAAAACAGAAATGAGCTCGGAGCAAACCCAGTATGTTGAGGTAATTGAGAACTCTTCGAATCACCTTCTTGGTTTAGTGAATGATATTCTAGATTTTGCGAAAATTGAAGCAGGTAAATTGGTGATAGAAAAGCAATATTTTGAACCTAGAAAACTTATTCAGGAGGTTTATAATCTTTTAAGTGAATCTGCAAGAAAGAGAAATCTTGAGTTTTCGTGGACTTATGAGGGAGAAGATCTACACTTTTTTGAAAGTGATCCATTCCGACTGAAGCAAATTCTATTGAATTTGGGTTCCAATGCTATAAAATTTACTAAAGAAGGATCTGTCACTATTAAAGCCGTTATGGAGTCTGATGGTGATAAGAATAAGTTCAAAGTGAGTTTAATTGATACAGGTATTGGTATTTCATCAGATAAATTGGAACATGTTTTTGAAGATTTCAGTCAAGCTGAATCATTTTCTGCAAGAAGATATGGAGGAACTGGTTTAGGTCTTTCCATTAGTAGGCGTTTAGCAAGAATGCTCGGTGGAGACTTAAGTGTTACAAGTGAATTGGATAAAGGATCTGAGTTTTGTTTGGATTTGCTTATTAAAAAAGGCGAGGGCATAACTGAAATGTCTGCTTTTAGGCAAATAAGCAAAGTGCCTGATGCACTTAAGCAGAAATCAGTTTTGATTGCCGAAGATGATGAATATAGCTCACTTTTAATGCAAACCATCTTTAAAGATTGGGGACTTAGTCCAACTTTCGTGAATAATGGCTTAAAAGCTATATCATGCATGAAGGATACGACCTATGATATACTATTGACTGATATTCATATGCCAGAGATGGGTGGGGTTGATTTATGCAAATACATTCGTACGACTCTAAAGTTAGATATGCCAATTATTGCTTTAACAGCCAACGTTCGTAAGCTTGATCTCGATAAATATATAAAAGAGGGGATGTCGGCTTATTTATTGAAGCCCTTCGAAGAAGATGCTTTGCTGGGAGTGCTCTGTGAGCAGCTAAATCTTGAGATAGAGATAAGCTCAGTTGAGAAAGTGGAAGCTGTTTCTGAACCGAATAACCTATTATTTGATCTATCAGAAATTGAGAAGTTTTCAGGAGGAGATAAAGCTTTAACAAATCAGGTGCTTACTAGTTTTGTAAGAGTGGCTAAAGAGAGCTTACAACTTCTTAATGCTGCCTGTAAGGATACGAATTACACTCAAGTTGGTGAATTGGCTCATAGAATGTTGAGTTCTTATCGACAGCTTAAGATTGAGACGGCAAGTGAGATTTTGATCGAATTAGAGAAAATGATTCACCAAGAAAATTCTGTGTTTGAGGATCCAGATAAATTGAAAAAAGCAATATTGGAATTGGAAGAGATTTCAAATCAAGTTTTCGAGCAAATAGAAGAGTTACAGAAGTAAATATCTAAACTACCCTTCAATACCGTATTGCTTCATTTTAGTATAAAGCGTTTTTCTATCGATATTGAGTAAGCGTGCTGCTTTCGATTTATTGTTATTCACTTCGCGTAAAATATCAATAATCTTATCTCTCTCTGTTGAAGCTTGAATAAGTTTTAAGTCTGTTGTATTATCTGCAAGACTCGTTGTTTCCTGATAATGTAGTATTTCTGTAGGTAAAGCCGAGGTTTCAACACGATTGCCAGTACTTAAAAGTAAGGCTCTTCGCACCACATTTCTAAGTTCTCTTAAGTTTCCAGGCCAGCTATAGGCTTTTAATTTTAGAATAAATTCATCAGAAAAATTAGTGATGTTCTTATTCAATTCCTGATTTGATAAATTCAAAAAGTTGTCTGCAAAAAGCTTGATATCTTCTTTTCTGTCACGAAGAGCAGGGACGGTTATTTTGAACTCATTTAATCGATGATAAAGGTCTTCTCTAAAGTTAGTATTATTAACCTGTTTAATCAGGTCTTCGTTGGTTGCTACAAGAATTCGAACATCCGTGTCAATGTCGTCATTGCTACCAAGTTGTCTTATTTTTCTTTCTTGTATAGCTCTTAATAGCTTAATCTGGATTTCGTAGGAAAGGTTACCAATTTCATCAAGGAATAAAGTTCCTCCTTTAGCAAATTCAAACTGACCTTTTTTATCCGTAATTGCACCAGTAAACGAACCCTTGTTGTGTCCAAATAATTCACTTCCTGCTAATTCATTTGATAGTGCACCACAGTCTACAGCTACAAAATTCTTATTTTTTCGTGCACTGGCCTCGTGTATTCTTCTAGCAACAATCTCTTTCCCTGTTCCACTTTCTCCCTCAATAATAACAGACATATCGGTGGGAGCGACGAGGCTTATGTATTGATCTATTTGAATAGAGTTTGGGCTTTTACCACGTACGAATTCAATTTTTGTGGTTTTCTTAATTTTTTCTACATCTCCCGATTTTGCAATAGCAGATTTGATAAGAACAAGTATTTCTTCCGGATTAAGAGGTTTAGTTACGTATTCGTAAGCTCCCAATTTTATAGCGTTTACCGCAGTTCTAATTTCAGCATAAGATGTCATGATGATGACAGGCATGTGAGGATTCAAATTTTTTATCTGCTTAAGAAGATCAAGCCCATTGATATCGGGTAAGCGAAAATCACTTATGACTAAGTTTGGTTTAAAACTCCCGAACTTTTTTAATCCTTCATTGGCTGAGAAGGCGATTTCAGACTCGAAACCTTTCTTGTTAAGAAGGCCTTGAAGCATGATACAGATCGTAGGATCATCGTCTATAATGAGGATTTTATTCATAATGAGTTTATGGTGAGCTAAACTGTGCAAGTCAATTTAAACAAATTTAATTAAAAAGCTTCGATGAAATACTATGTGGCTAAAAAAAAATAAGGATTGTAAACTTGCATTCGCAAGTTTACAATCCTTCTAACAGTTACTTATGAATTGTACCGAGCAGATCTATGGCAAAGATCTTAACTCTACTTGCGTCAAAAAAGTGAAAGGTTACAGTGACTTTCTGCTTTTCTTTCCCGAAAGCTAACTCATGAATCTAGGTAGGTCTTCTGGCTTATCTCAATTCTGAACACCTTCCCATTTGTCAATAAACAGTGGCTTTTCGTTCAAAATATAGATTCGAAAAAAAATCGAACCGAGAATTACAGCTGCGGGGACAGCTCCTGTTTTAAACAGGATTCCCTATTATTCCTTTCGGAACCCAAATCGTTCTGCAAGTTTAATCAAAAAATGATAATTTGCCAATAATAATAGAGATCTGATTTTAAAAGAAATCCTCTTCTTCAGAATTATCAATTAAACCTTTATTTCTAGGATTTTTCGATTTAGTATTACAATCAAGATCAATATTGAAGCCTTCAGGTTTTTCAAACTCACCTTTAGGAATATTCAAAGTTGAGTCCGCATAAACTTTTTGCATATAAAGACCCCAAATTGGCAAGGCCATATTAGCGCCTTGTCCCAAATGAATTCCTTCGAAATGGATAGCTCTGTCTTCAGCTCCAACCCATACTCCTGAAACAAGATTTGGAGTAACACCCATAAACCAACCATCAGAATGGTTTTGAGTCGTTCCAGTTTTTCCACCTATCGGGTTATAAAGCTTGTATTTCCATCTCAACCGACCACCTGTTCCTTGTTTCACAACACCTTGTAGAAGGTTGGTCATTAAATAGGCAGTCTTAGCACTCATCACCTCATGCTTTTGCGGAATGGAATGCGCAATCTCGTTACCCTTGCTGTCTTCGATGCTCGAGATAAATCGAGGTTTAATATAGACGCCCTTATTAGCAAAAGTACCATATGCTCCAACCATCTCGCGAACTGTAATTTCTGATGTTCCAAGGAATATCGAAGGTACAGGATCTATTCGACTAATAACGCCCATCTTTTTTGCCATATCGACAATAGCTTGTGGCTTAAATTGTTTTAATACCCAGCCAGAAATGTTATTTACAGAATTGGCAAGTCCCCATTTAAGGGTTACCATTTCTCCTGTTTTTTTACTTGTTGAATTTCGAGATGTCCATGTCGTTCCATCTCCTACATCGAATGTTTGAGGAATGTTAGGTACTTTATCGCATGGCGTTAAGCCTTCTTGCATGGCAACAGTGTAAAGGAATGGTTTAATGATGGAACCAACCTGACGTTTTCCTAGGTTAACCATATCATACATAAAGTGTTTGTAGTTTGGTCCACCAACATAGGCTCTTACTTCTCCGGTTTGCGGTACCATCGACATAAAACCAGCTCTAAGAAAACCTTTATAATATAACATGGAGTCGTTCGGTGATAATAGGGTATCACGCTCACCTTTCCATGTGAAAATTTTCATTTTGGTAGGTGTTGCAAAAATATTTTTGATGGAATCGATTGAAAGATCTTTGTTCTTTAAAACACGATACCTTTCACTTCTCTTCATCGATCGAAATAGATTATCGTCTACTTGTTCGTCATCTAAATCATCTGAGAAAGGAGGGTTTTTATGATGCTCTTTTTCTTTGTCGAATGCAGATTGCAAATCAAGACCCAAATGTTCTTTTACAGCTTGCTCGGCATATTTCTGCATACGAGAATCGATGGTCGTATAAATCTTTAGACCATCTTTATAAATATTGTAAGATTCTCCATCTGCCTTTTTATTTTTATGACACCACCCAAAGAATGGATTGTTTTTCCATTGAAGGGAATCTTCTATAAATCGTTGTTTATTCCACGAAGGATAACGACTTCGAACTGGTTTTTTAGCTGTAAGTGTTGTTCTTAAATATTCTCTGAAATAAGTTGCACTACCTCTTTTGTGATCTACTTTCTGATAATCGATGCTTAGAGGTAACTGTTTTAATGAATCGGAAAGTTGTTTGTCAAGGTAGTTGTATTTTACCATCTGACTAAGTACTGTATTTCGTCTATCACGAGTCAATTCTGGTCGTCTTAACGGATTATAGTATGATGAATTCTTCGCCATACCAACCAGCATAGCTGACTGTTCAACACTTAAAGAGTCAGGTGTTGTGTTAAAATAGACACGAGCAGCAGACTTGATTCCTACCGCAAGATTTAAAAAGTCATACTTATTTAAATACATGGTCAGAATTTCCTCTTTTGTATAGGAACGCTCTAATTTCACAGCAATTACCCATTCTCTAAATTTTCTGAACACCATATCTATCTTGTTACTAAATCGCTCTCTAGGGAAAAGCATTTTAGCTAATTGTTGAGAAAGAGTACTACCTCCACCAGCATTTTTATTTGCGGTAACAAGTCCTTTGGCAACTCGAGCTAAGCCGATCAAGTCAATGCCTGAGTGATCATTAAACCTAACATCCTCCGTTGCTATTAAGGCATGAACCATGTCTGGAGATAAATCTTCATATTTTATAAAACTTCTATTTTGGAAATAGAACTTTCCTAAAAGGACTTTATCTGCAGAATATATTTCGGTAGCTAAACTATTTTTTGGATTTTCAAGCTCTTCGAAACTCGGCATAAAGCCAAAATTTCCATTCGAAACACCCATAAACAGAAAGATGATACCTAAGACTACTGTCGAAAATAGAGCCCAAAATGCAATAATGTATTTTTTGAAACT
Organism: Marinifilaceae bacterium; assembly: GCA_016744515.1. Taxonomy (GTDB): domain Bacteria; phylum Bacteroidota; class Bacteroidia; order Bacteroidales; family Marinifilaceae; genus Ancylomarina. The sequence goes on from JADGEF010000020.1 coordinate 7,538, forward strand.
TTTAGATCCTTTAGTTTTGCTATCTGTTTTGTTAAGATCTGACTCGGTCATAATATCTAAAATTAAATGTTGTTCGGCTTTGTTTATGTGCTATTGGTTCGTAAAAATAGTAAATAAAACAACAACTCTTATGAGTAATTCTCGGTACAAAATAAGATGGCTAAAAATAATAGTTTTGAAAATTAGTATCATATAATTTGGAATATAGGTCGCTTATGTTTTTACTTTGCACAAAATTTTAGAGCACGATTTTCCATAAATAGTGATATAATGGTAGAGAATTTAGTTATTGTTGAGTCCCCTGCAAAGGCAAAAACAATTGAGAAGTTTTTAGGTGATGGTTTTCTTGTAAAGTCCAGTTTTGGGCACATTCGAGACCTTGATAAGAAGGATTTTGGTATAGATATCAAGAACAACTTTAAGCCTAAATATATTGTTTCGGTGGACAAAAAGAAAGTTGTAACAGAACTAAAGAAGTTGGCGAAAGAAGCCAAGACTGTTTGGATTGCTTCCGATGAGGACCGCGAGGGAGAGGCTATTGCTTGGCACTTGTTTGAAGAGTTAAAGCTTAAGAAAGAGAATACAAAACGTATTGTTTTTCATGAAATTACGAAAGAGGCAATTTTTAAGGCTGTGGAGAACCCACGCCAGATAGATGATAATTTGGTTAATGCTCAACAAGCTCGTCGTATTCTTGATAGACTTGTTGGTTTTGAGATTTCGCCAGTTCTTTGGAAGAAGATTAAGCCTTCTTTATCTGCAGGACGTGTTCAGTCTGTTGCTGTGCGTTTAATTGTTGAAAGAGAGCGTCAAATTATTGCATTTACATCGAAATCATTTTATAAAGTTGTAGCTCATTTTTTAGTTACAGATAAGAATGGTTCGAATAAAGTATTGAAATCTGAACTTCCAAAGCGATTTGATACTAAAGAAGAAACGCTTAAGTTTTTGGAATCTTGTAAAAATGCAGAATATCATATTGATGATGTCGTGAAGAAGCCTTCGGTTAGAAAGCCCGCAGCTCCTTTTACTACTTCTACTTTGCAGCAAGAGGCTAGTCGTAAGCTTGGATTTTCTGTTTCTCAAACGATGACTGTTGCTCAACGTTTATACGAGGCGGGAAATATCACTTATATGAGAACTGACTCTGTTAATTTATCAGAAACAGCTTTAGGTGCAGCGAAAGAAGAAATTACACGTTTGCACGGAGCAGACTATGTGAAGATTAGAAAATATAGCACTAAGAGCAAAGGTGCACAGGAAGCTCACGAGGCTATTCGACCAACATACCTTAATAAAATTAAAGTTGAAGGAGAGTCAAATGAAAAGCGTCTTTACGATTTGATATGGAAGCGTACTATTGCCTCTCAAATGAGTGATGCTTTGCTTGAGAAAACAAATATCAAAATCAGTATTTCAACAAACGAAGAGAAGTTTGTTGCAACTGGAGAGATGATTAAGTTCGAAGGTTTCCTAAAGGTTTATTTAGAGTCGACTGACGATGAAGAGCAGAAGCAAGAGCAGTCGCTTCTTCCTCAGGTGAATGTCGGTGATAAAGTTGAGAACGAATATGTAAAAGCAATTCAAAATTTCACTCAACGTCCATCGCGATTTACTGAAGCTAGTTTAGTTAAAAAACTTGAAGAATTAGGAATTGGTAGACCATCTACTTATGCACCTACAATTACTACAGTTCAGAATAGAGGTTACGTAATTAAAGAGTCTCGTGACGGTATTCAACGCCAGTATGAAGTTTTAAATTTGGTTGATAATGTAATCGAAGAGGAAATCAATACCCAAATAACAGGGGCGGAAAATAAGAAGCTATTCCCCTCAGATATTGGAATGGTTGTCACAGATTTTCTGGTGCAGCATTTTTCAAATATCATGAATTACAATTTTACCGCCGAGGTTGAAGAAGAATTTGATGAGATTGCTTTAGGGAATTCTATTTGGTATGAAATGTTAGGAAAATTCTATTTCCCATTTCATAAAAATGTTGAAAAAACACTTGAAACATCTGAACGTTCAACTGGAGAAAGAATTCTAGGTGACGATCCAAAAACAGGTAAAGTTATTCTTGTTCGTATTGGTCGTTATGGACCAATGGCTCAGCTTGGCGAAAGTGTTGAGGGTGATGAGGAGAAACCAAAGTTTGCTAGCTTAAGAACTGGTCAGCATCTTGAAACAATTACTATAGAAGAAGCTATTGACTTATTTAAATTACCTAGAGATTTAGGGCTATATGAAGATAAAAAAGTAGTTGTTGCAATAGGTCGATTTGGACCATATGTTCGTCACGACAGTAAGTTCTCATCACTTGAGAAGGATGTTGATGATCCCATGACAATTGATCTGGAAAGAGCAATTGTTTTAATTGAAGAAAAACGTGAGAAGGATCGTTTAAAGCATATCAAGTCTTTCGATCAGGATGCTGATTTGCAAGTTTTGAATGGACGTTGGGGGCCGTATATCTCTTATCAAAAAGAAAATTACAGACTTGCTAAGGATATTGATCCTAAAGGTCTTTCTTATGAGGATTGTCTTAAAATAATTAAGGATGGACCACAAAAAAAGAAGAAGACTGTAGCTGTTAAAAAAACTACTGTTGCAAAAAAGAAGGCTCCTGCTAAGAAGAAAGCAGTTGCTAAAAAAACTACAACAAAAAAGAAGACAGTTGCTAAGAAAAAGGACTAATCTTTTAAGTAATTTTTTATAAGATTCAAGAATCCAGCGGCAACATTCGTTGGATTCTTTTCTTTTTTGACTTAATTTGTCTATTAAAATGACGAATTTGTTGACAATTGTATTTCTGAATTGATCTTGTTTGAATGTAAGGTAGATCTTTTGTTTGACTAAAGTAGCCTCTACTTTGATGAAGCTTGTTTAAGATGAATTTTATTGCTTACTTTACAGCAAACCAGATTATCATTAGTACAGAATCTGTTTCTAATTTATGAAAAAAGTATTTTTCATTATATTGATCGTCGGGATTAGTTTGTGCTCAAAAGCTCAGCAGGATCCTCAGTTCAGTCAAAACATGTATAATTTACTCACTTTTAATCCTGCTTTTGCAGGTGTTGGTGATGAAATGTCAGGATCGATTATCAACCGCCAGCAGTGGATTGGATTTGATAAAGCTCCTGTATCTACGGCTTTTAACGGTAATGTGCCTTTAAGAATTGGTAGAAGATTACATGGATTGGGACTTACAGTGATGAGCGATAAGCTTGGTATTGAAAATAAGACCAATATCAAATTTCAATATGCTTATCAGTTTAAAGTTTTTAAAGGTATTTTGAATGCGGGAGTTAGCATAGGTTTACAAAACAATGCCTTAAAAGGAGAGTGGAAAGCATTAGATGACGGGGATCCTTCCTTAACTGGAGGAAGCATAGATGCAAGTAAAATGGTATTTGATGCTGGTTTAGGCTTTTATTATCGAAGTAAAACATTATATTTAGGAGCATCAATTAGTCATATTAATAAGCCAAACGTGGCTTATAATGGAAGTATTGAAACTTATTTGTATAGACATTATTATTTTATGGGTGGTTATAAGTATGAACTGACCAACCAGATTGATATTATTCCATCGTTTTTTATAAAAACGGATGCTATTAATATGCAATATGATATCAATACGAATGCTGTATACAATAAAAAATACCGTGGTGGCGTTTCCTATAGAGTAGACGACGCTATTGTTTTTTTAGTAGGGGTGTTATTAAGGAATGGACTAGATATAGGCGTGGCTTATGATGTATCTGTATCAGATATTAAAAAACCTTCGTTAGAATTTATGTTGGCTTATCATTTTACGCCAAGTCTAATTAAGCGTAAGCAGAAATATAAAAGTATTCGCTTTTTGTAGTTGAGTTGAGTTGAAAATGTATTAAAAACTGTGCTGAGCACGAATCATAGAGTTATGAATAAACTTGTTGTATTTATCGGAGTTGTTTTTCTATTAAGCTTGTTTAGCTGTAATCGTCGCAATGAAGGTGGCGAATTGGTTGGAGCTGGTAATAGAGGGAAGTATATGGAACCTATTCCACATGGAATGGTTTTAATTCCCAGTGGTAGTTTTACTCAAGGTATCAATGATCAGGATGCAACCTGGGCGTTAAATTCACAATCGAAACGTGTTTCTATTGGAGCATTTTGGATGGACGAAACGGAGATTACGAATAACGAGTACCGTCAGTTTGTTGAGTGGGTACGTGATTCTATTGCAAGAACCAAATTAGGTGAGCAATTCGATGAGTTTTTAAATACAGAGGATCAAGATGGAAATTTAATTGAGCCTCCAACTCTAAATTGGGGAAAAGACATTGACTGGGATAACGAAGAATATTCTGAATTACTTGAAGAAATGTATGTGCCTGAGCACGAAAGATTCTCAAGTAGAAAAGAGATTGATGCAAGGAAATTAATTTATTCATTTCAGTGGGTTGATTTTAAGCAAGCTGCTCTTTTATCAAATCGATACAATAGCGAAACAGGTGAATATGAAGGTTTAGTTAATGATTATCAAGGAGGACGTACGAGTATAGAAGATAGATCATCTTTTATCATTAAAGAGTCTTTGAATATTTATCCAGACACACTAGCATGGATTCATGATTATACTTATTCATATAATGAACCCTTAGCAGAGCAATATTTTTGGCATCCATCATTTGATGATTACCCAGTTGTGGGTGTAAGTTGGAAACAAGCTCGCGCATTCTGTCGATGGAGAACAGAATTTCATAATTCAGCTCTAAGAAAAGCAGGGAAATATTCAGTTCCAGAATATCGTTTACCAACAGAAACAGAGTGGGAATATGCTGCTCGTGGAGGTATTTCACTAAACTTGTACCCATGGGGAGGTGATTATACTCGTAACGAGAAAGGTTGTTTTTTAGCTAATTTTAAGCCATTGAGAGGAAGCTATGTTGATGATGGTGGATTGGTTACTTTGCGTGTTGGAACGTATGAGCCAAATGGTTATGGTCTTTATGATATGGCTGGTAATGTTGCTGAGTGGACTTCTGCTGTATATGCTGAATCGGCTTATAGCTTTACACATGATATGAATCCGAATTACCAGTATAACGCATTGCCAAGTGATCCTCCAGCCTTAAAAAGAAAAGTTGTAAGAGGTGGTTCATGGAAAGATGTTGGATATTTCTTGCAGTGTGGTGTAACAAGTTACGAATATCAAGATACTGCCAAGTCATTTATTGGTTTCAGATGTGTTAGAACACGTCACGTAAAATAATTAGAAAAATACTATCCTAAATAAGTTATTATGAATATTACCGAATTAGTTGAATCTCCCAGGTGGAAAAGATTCATGAGTTATGTGTACGGTTGGGGTGCGTCTGTTGTATTACTAGGTGCACTTTTCAAAATTCAACACTGGGCACATGCAGGTACATTACTTACTGTTGGAATGCTTACAGAAGTAATCATCTTTTTCTTCTCAGCTTTTGAGCCACCACATGAAGAGCCAGATTGGAGTTTGGTTTATCCAGAACTTATTGGTTTAGATCCTAGAGAGAGAGAGGGTGGTCTTAAGGTTGAGGGCTTAGATGAACTACAATCGTTCCTTGAGAATGTGAGTATCGATTCTAATAAGTTAACGAATTTGAGCCAAGGCTTAGGTAAACTTTCTGATGCTGCTGAGCGAATTTCAGATATGTCTGAAGCGGCTGTAGCAACCGAGGGATATATTGAAACGCTTAGAAATGCAAGTGAATCAGTAAGCACACTTTCTGATTCTTATAATTCATCTTCACAGAATATTTCAGAGTCTGCGGTACAATTAAGTCAGTCATATAGCCAATTGGCAAATGATGTTTCAAATAATGGGCGTGAATTTTCTGATAGAGTTCAGGAATCTGGTGATCAGTTATTGAACACATATGAAGATTTTAAAACAAGCTTGAATGGCAATTTCTCTCATATTTCGGATAGTGGAAAGAATTATGCTGATTCAATGTCGACTCTTAATGAAAAACTATCTTCATTAAACTCTGTATTTGAACTTCAATTGAAGCATTCAAATGATCAGATAGAAGAAGGACGAAGAGTTCAGGAGAATTTCAACGAAATTGTTGAGAATCTTAATGTGACTCTTGATAACACTAAAGTATATCGACAAGAAACAGAAGCATTAAACGATCGCTTATCGGCATTGAATTCTGTTTATGGTAACATGTTGAGTGCTTTGGATATTAGTAAGAATAAAAATTAATATTGACTAAATTTTCTATTTAAGCTAATATGGGAGCATCGAATTGTAAAGAGACACCACGGCAGAAAATGATCGGAATGATGTATTTATTCCTAACAGCAATGTTAGCTATAAATGTATCGAACGAGGTATTGGATGCTTTTACTATAATCGATAATGGTTTAGCACAAACCGTTCGGACTTTTGAGGAAAAAAACCAAGTGATTTATGGCGATTTTAAGAGAGCTTTAGATGCTAATACGACTAAGGTGAAGCCATCTTGGGATAAGGCAAAAGAGATTGAAACGATGTCGAATGAACTTTGTGAACAACTTCAGAAGTATAAACATGATTTAGTAAAAATTGCTGATGGTCCTGAAGGTCGTATAGATAGTATCCAAAAGAAAGATAATATAGATGTTGCTGCTCAACTAATGATTGTTGGTCGCGAAGGGAAGAAATTAAAAGAACAGATTTCGGGTTATAGAGAGCATATATTAAACTTGATTCCTGAAAAGGATAGTTTATTTAAGCATACTATTGCTGAAGCACTGAATACTGATGATCCACCAAGAAAAAATCCGGATGATCCTGCCTATTCATGGGAATCATTACAGTTTGCGCATATTCCTTTGGTGGGAGCAGTAACGCTTTTATCTAAGTTGCAAACGGATGTTAGATCGGTTGAATCTGATGCGGTAAAGTATTTATTTAACCAGATTGAAGCTGAGTCATTTCCTTTTAATAAGCTGAAGGCTCAAGTAATTGCGAAGTCAAATTTTGTACTTAAAGGAGATACTTACGAAGCTGAAGTATTCTTAGCAGCTAGTGACACAACACAGAATCCTACCATTACATTAACTGGTGGAGGTGAGATTAAGAATTTTGATCCGAACTCTAGACGTGGTATTTATTCTCGTAAGGAAACTAAACTAGGTCAAAAATCATGGGGAGGTGTGGTTTATTATACGACTCCATCTGGTGAAATTAAAGATTACCCTTTTGAAGCTGAATATATGGTTAGTGAGCCACAAGTTGTTGTTTCAGCAACAAAAATGAATGTATTTTATAAAGGTGTACCTAACCCAGTTAGTGTTTCTGCTCCTGGTTTTACAATGGCTAACATTAGAGCGACGGTTGATAATGGAAGTCTTGTTAAAGAAGGTGAAGGATACATAGCTAGACCTAAGGTTATTGGAAAAGTAGCAAATGTTTTAGTTGAAGGTAAACTAGATGGACAGTGGCGTAGGCTTAAGACTGTAGGATTTAGAGTAAAACCTATTCCAGATCCTGTAGCTATGGTTGCTGGTAAAAATAGTGGTTCAATCAATAAGAATCTTTTGGCCATGCAATCAGGAGTTGATGCGGTTATGGATAATTTTGATTTTGACTTGAAATTCAAGATTAAGAGTTTTACTGTCTCGACACAAGTAAAAGGATTTACAAAAGATGAGAAATCAACTTCAGATTATTTCACTAAAGCTCAGCTTAGGTTGCTGAAAGGTTTAAGAAAGAATCAGAAGGTTTATATAGAGGATATTAAGGCTGTTGGACCAGATGGTTCAATCCGTAATCTTCCTGCGATATCGTTTAGAGTTAAATAGATTCTAACGAGATGTTTTTTTAATTATCGATTTTATTTAAATCGAGTTACTGAAAAATAAGATTGCTTATTCAATATATGAAAAGTGATCTGCTTTGGACATATAAATTATTTACGGATGAAAAAGATTATATTTTTATTAATCGGTTTAATCATAATGGGTAGCTTTTCTCAATCAAAAGCGCAGACAACTTCTACTAGTATTTATTCTAAGGATCATACTAAGAATGAGAGACCAATTCCTTATGCTCACATACGTGAAGCAGATGTAATGTTCTCAAAGTTAGTTTGGAGAACAATTAATCTTCGTGAGAAGATGAATCAACCTATGTATTACCCAACAACACCAATGGATGATAGGTATAGTTTGATTGATCTTTTAATGTTTGGTATCGAGAATGAAGGGCTTACAGCTTACGATACAGAAGATGACGAGTTTACGACACCATTAACTATAGAAGATATCCGTTCGAAATTTGATGCTGGTGTTGATACTATAGTTCAACCCAATAGAGAAACTGGTTTAATGGAGCCTACATATGTTCCTAGAACAATGTCCACAAGTGAAGTAACCAAGTATTTAGTAAAAGAGCAGTGGTTATTTGATAAGCAAAGTTCTACTTTGCAAGTTAGAATTATTGGTTTATGTCCTATTCGTGAGTATGTAAAAGATGGTGATTCTGAGCTTGACGGATTACGTAAAAAGAAGATGTTTTGGATTTTCTTCCCAGAGGCTAGACAGTTGTTGGCGACTCATGAAGTGTTTAATCCATTTAATGATGCAAGAAGATTCTCTTATGACGATTTGTTTATGAAGAGACGTTTTACAAGTTATATTACTCAAGTTTCTAATGTTCATGACAACAGAGCGATTGATTCTTATACTGTCGGTCTTCAAACGATGTTGGAGTCAGAAAAGATTAAGAATGATATTTTGAATATGGAAAACGACTTTTGGGAGTATTAAAATATTATAGACTTATTATAAAAAAGGAGCCGTTAAGGCTCCTTTTTTATTAAATAAATTTTTTCTTTTTCGAGACTTTAACATCTCCAACGAAAGTTTTAATGTCTTGTTCGTTTTCCTTTCTACAAATGAGCAAAGTATCCTTACTATCTACAATAATATAATTGTTCATTCCTTGTACAACAACTAATTTTTCATTTGGAACATTTATTAAGCAGTTTTCTGAATCGTAAAGCATTACATTATCACCTTGAATCGCATTCCCTACTTTATCTTTCTCAGACCTATCATATAATGATCCCCAGGTACCAAGGTCAGACCAGCCGAAATCAGCACAGAATACAAAGACTTTGTCTGACTTCTCAAGAATACCATAATCTATAGATATATTCTGACATTCAGGGTATATTTTATCGATGAATGCTTTTTTTGAAGCTTCATCTGAAATACCTTCTCCTCCAGCAAAAAGACGATCTATATCAGGAAGAAAAGTTTTAAATGCGTTATCGATAGCAGATAATGACCAAATAAATATCCCTGAGTTCCAGAAGAAGTCACCAGATTCCAGAAATACTTTAGCTAAATCTAAGTTTGGCTTTTCTGTAAAAGTTTTAACTTTTGAAATACCTAGACCTACCTCGTTATTCTCAACCTGAATATAGCCATATCCTGTTTCTGGTCGATTAGGTTTTAAACCGAGTGTAAGTAGTTTATGAGAGTTGTTTACGTAGTTTAAACCAGCTTCAACAACATTGATAAACTCTGTTTCGTTTGTTATTAAATGATCAGCCGGTGATACAATAATATGTGCATCCTTATTTTGTTGCCTTATTTTAAAATTTGCATATGCAATACATGGTGCTGTGTTTCGCATTATAGGTTCTAGTAAAACTTGCTCTGGTTTAAGTTGAGGAAGTTGTTCTAGAACTAAATCTTTGTATTGCTCATTGGTTACGATATAGTAATTTTCGATAGGACATATTGAGATGAATCTTTCAAAAGTCATTTGAATGAGAGTCTTCCCTGTACCTAGAATATCAAGAAATTGCTTCGGTTTTTTTTGCTTACTAAGCGGCCAAAATCGGGATCCGACTCCACCAGCCATAATGACACAGTAATTATTTGAATTCATCGTCGTTTTTTTAGATATCTAAGTAAGGATATTCAATCACAATTGCTTCTTATAAAATTACGCATTCAATAATAGATTTCAAACAAAGATTTAATTGTTTTATTTGTGTTTGGCTTTTTATCATTCTACATTGTAATTAAGGGATAATTATTACTTTTATCATAAAATGTAAATCTTATGAGTTTTGTTGAAAATATAGGAAAATATGTGCTTTTTTTGAATAGAGTATTCTCTAAACCAGAACGAGGGCGCGTATTTTTCGAACAGATTATTAAGGAAATATATAAGTTAGGGGTTAATTCTGTTGGGATTGTTGTTATTATCTCTGTCTTTATGGGAGCGGTTATCAGTCTACAAACCGCATATAATTTAGTAAATCCTTTACTCCCTGATTATTTGGTGGGGTATACAACTCGTGAATCAATGATTCTTGAGTTCTCTTCTACAATTGTAGGCTTGATATTGGCTGGGAAAGTAGGATCAAATATTGCCTCAGAGATTGGATCTATGCGAGTAACCGAGCAAATTGATGCCCTTGAGATAATGGGGGTCAATTCAGCTAGCTATCTTATTTTTCCCAAAATTATAGCAGCAGTTTTTATAAATCCTTTTCTGTATGTATTGAGCGTTTTTGTTGGTATTGCAGGTGGTTTATTGGCTAGTTATATGACTGGCGCAGTAAGTATTCCTGATTTCTTGTATGGTGTGCAATTTGGGCTGATCCCTTATTACATAACCTATTCATTAATTAAGACATTGGTTTTTGCCTTCATTATTACTTCTGTTCCGTCGTTTTACGGTTATTATGTATCCGGAGGAGCTTTAGAAGTTGGTAGGGCTAGTACGAAAGCAGTTGTAAATAGTAGTATATTAATTTTGCTAGCTAATTTGATTCTAACTCAAATTTTATTGAAATGATAGAACTGAATAATATCAATAAATCCTTTGGAGACTTGGATGTCTTGAGTGATATATCGATTAAATTTGAGGCTGGTAAAACCAATTTGATTATTGGACAGAGTGGTTCTGGTAAAACGGTTCTTCTGAAATCGATTATTGGCTTGCACGATGTTGATAATGGGCATATCTATTATGGCGATCGTGATTTTACGAATATGAGTTTCAAAGAAAGGAAGTTGATTCGTAAGGAAATGGGAATGGTATTTCAAGGTGGAGCGCTCTTTGATTCATTAACGGTTGAGGAGAATGTTCGCTTTCCCTTAGATATGTTTTCTGATATGAATGAAGATGACAGAAGAGCTCGAGTAAAATTCTGTTTGGATCGTGTAGATATAAAAAAGGCACATAAACTTTATCCAGCAGAAATTAGTGGTGGAATGCAGAAACGTGTTGCCATCGCTAGAGCTATTGTGCTTAATCCGAGTTATTTGTTTTGTGATGAGCCTAATTCTGGTCTAGATCCTGTTACTGCTATCGTAATTGATAAATTAATCCAAGAAATTACGAAGGAGTATGAGATGACTACTATCATTAATACTCACGACATGAATTCGGTTATGGAGATTGGCGAAAAAATTCTCTTCATAAATAAAGGGGTTAAAGCTTGGGAAGGATCCAGTGATGAGATTTTTGATACTGAAAACCAAAATTTGAATAACTTCGTATTTGCATCTAATCTCTTTAAGAAAATTAAAAAGGAACTTTAATTTACCTTAAAATCATCTAGAATAGCTTTGAATTAAACATTTTAAACAAGTTTCTATGATCTGATTTTTTACCTTTGCCTCAGATAAATTCATCACCGACTTATTATGAAGAAACAAATTATATTTCTCTTTTTAGCGACATTGCTTGTATTCTCTTGTTCTAAAAAAGAAGCGAAAACATACTTATCAAAGGATGATTTTACTCGAATTCTTTTTGATATCCATTTAACTGATGGTGTACTAACTTCTAAGAATATTGTAAATAGAGGTAAGGAATACCGTCCTAGTTTCTATTATAATTCTATTTATAAAAAGTATAATATTTCACCTCAACAGTTTGATTCTTGCGTGATTTTTTACACTCAAAATTCAGCTTTGTATGAAAAGATTTACGAGAAAGTTATTGATTCTTTAAATAGAATGGAGACGCAATTTCGAATTGCACTTAAGGATTCTTTAATCGTTCGTGATACAGTGAACCTTTGGAAAGGAAAAGGGCGAGTATTCTTAGCTCGAGGACGACGAGAGGATTTAAGCTTCTCTATTCCTGTTACAGAAATGGGGATTTATACAGTTCGTGCTAAAATTAAACGATATAAAGAAGATAGGAGTGAAGAACCATTTTTAGACGCTTATTTATGGAAGGAAGATTCGTTAAAGAAAAGTAAACGAATTTATTTTGATTCTATCCCTATTAGCTATTCAGATGATTTTGTGAGTTATGAAACTCAATTAGAATTTTCAGACTCTACATTTAAGGAGTTGAGAGGTAATATCATTTCTTGGTGTAATGTAGATAGTAATTTCACCCAACATATTGATATTAGGGATGTCATGATCTTTAACCCTCAGATTAAACGTGATTCTATAGGCTTAGATTCTATTATGAAATTTGAGCAATTAAAAAAAGAAGGGTTTGACAGATATGAGGAGCCTAAAAGGTTGAGAGGTATTGAAGATATTAAGAAAAGATGAGAAATATCTCTGCCAGTTATATTATCAGTAATATAGGAGTTCCTTTGAAGAATGGAATTTTAGTTTTAAACGATGATAATTCTGTTTTAGATCTTATAGACAGAAAAGGATCTGTTAAGGAAATTCAAAATTTAGAATACTATAGTGGCGTTCTTGTACCAGGCTTTGTAGATGTTTTTACTTTTTTGTCATGGACTAATATGACGATATCAAAAATAAATTCTCAAGATTTATCTGGATTAGAACTTGGTGAAAGTGGAGATATTCAATCTATTCAAAAAGCTATTAATCACCTAGAAGCTTTTGGAACTAAAGGGGCTGCAGATTTATTTCCAACCAGACAAGGTGAAGCTGTCAAAACAAATTCAGAAGTTTGTTTTAAAGACATAAGTGATATCTCTGATGATTATATCAATGTGTTAGATATGGAATTCCCAAATTCAGTATTAGGACGACTTTTCACTAACAATATTTCTTTAGATAAATCGTTTTGTATAGGTACGGGTAGTTTATCGAGTCATTTAAAATTGTCGATTTTTGATGAGCTTAAGTTTTTACAAACTTTCAATTCCAATTTAAAGTTAGAGCAGCTAATTCAGTGGGCTTGTATGAATGGAGCCAAGGCTTTGGGTTTTGATCATCTTGGAAGTTTTGAAATTGGTAAAAAGCCTGGGGTTAACTTAATTACAAATCTGGATTACGATAACTTTTGTTTGAGAGCTGAAAGTAAACTTAAAGTCTTAGTCTAGAGTCTCTTCATTAGAGCATCTAGATCATTGAATAATAAATTATTAAAAGGACTTAAATAAATTTGAATTTATATAAAAATTAGTTTTTAAGGCCGATAATTAACCAATCTATTTGTATATTGTTTCGTATTTTCAAATAGAATATTGGGGCTTTTTTTGCTTAAATATTTCCAATAAAATTGATTTGCTTTGAATAAAAGAAGATTAAATATTGCACTTTTGAGTTTGGCTATTGTTTTTTTCTTAACAGCCTGTTCTAATCAAAAAAACACATTTGTGAGCCGCCAATATCACGCTCTCACGACTCATTATAATGTTTTTTTCAACGGTAAGGAAAGCTTAAAAGCTGGAAAAAAGAAGATTGAAAAAGGCATAGAGTATAATTACACGACTATTCTTCCTGTATTCGATTATCAAGACGCTAATGCACGTGCTTTGGCTTCTGGAGATATTGATAATGCTATTGAAAAAGCAACTAAAGCAATAAAGCTACATTCAATTACGAGAAAGCCGAAACGTAAACAAGTTAAACCATCTGATAAATATAAGGAGTTTCGAAAGAAACGAGAATTTAACCACTGGATCGAGGATTGCTATTTATTGCTAGGTAGAGCTTTGTTTTACAAGGCAGATTACAGAACGGCTGAGAAGGCTTTGGAAGAAGGCTTGAAAGATTTCCCTAAATCAGAGATTAAATATGAATTCCAGATTGAATTAGCTAGATGCCAGATAGATGAAGGGAATTATTCTGGGGCTATTACCTTATTGGAGGAAGTAAGTGCCTTACCTAAACTTTCTAAAAAAACGAGATTAGAGCTTTCAGCTCTTTATGCCGATATCAACATTCGTGAAAAAGACTACCAAGCAGCGATCTCAAATCTTCAAGCAGCGATTCAACTTCAAACAGTTAAACGTGTAAAAGCAAAGTATTATTATATTTTGGGGCAGCTTTACCTTGAGTTAGATCAAGCAGGTAATGCTTCTGATGCTTTTCTGAGTTTAATAAAATTGCATTCAACCTATGAAATGGCTTTTAATGCTAAAATTTCACAAGCACTAACATATTCAGGATCTGAAAATGGATCTGAAATTCGAAAGCAATTAAAAAAAATGCTTAAGGATCAAAAGAATATAGACTATAGAGATCAAATTTATTTCGCTTTAGCAGAGATGGATATGATAGATGGAGATAAAAATAGTGCTATTGAGAATTATTGGAAATCAACAAAAGAGAGTGTTGCTAATGATAATCAAAAGGCAGTATCATTTATCAAGTTAGGTGATAATTATTTTGCTGATTTGAACTACAAGAAAGCTCAAATCTGTTACGATAGCTCAATGGTTTATCTTGATCAGGATTATCCGAACTATGGAGATATTTCATTTAGAGTAGGGAATTTAACAGAGCTTGTTAATAATTTGAATATTATAGAAAGTGAGGATAGTTTACAGAGCGTTGCTAGAATGAGTGAGAAAGAACGCAATTTTTTGATTTCGAATTTAATTAATATTGAATTAGAAAAAGAGGAAGCAAAAAGGTTAGAGGAAGCTGAAAATAGAGCAGATAAGACCTTTTTTACTCAGAATAATATGCTTGGTGATTTCCGCTCTAATAATGCTGCTCAAGCTCAAGGCAACTGGTACTTTTATAACCCAACTACTGTTGGATTGGGGAAATCGGAATTTCAGCGTAAATGGGGAAGGCGTAAACTTTCTGACAATTGGAGACGTAAGAATAAATCAATTTCGTCAGGTGAGAATTTGGACATAGAATCGGCAGATGAAGATATCGATAGTAAAGCGATAGTAGATAAAGGAGATAGTAAGAGTAAAGCTTACTATTTGGTTGATCTACCATTAACGAAGGAATCTATCGTACAATCAAATGAGTTAATAATGGAAGCTCTTCACGAGGCATCGTTTGTTTATTCTGAGCGTTTGAATGATAGGGTTAAAGCCATAGAAACTATGGAGATTTTACTTAGTCGTTTCCCTGATAATTCATATTTATTATCAGCATATTATCAGTGTTATTCATTATATGCTGAGGGGAATAATATTTCAAAATCGGATTATTATAAGAATAAAATTCTGACTGAATTTGCTGATACTAATTATGCAAAGGCGATAAAAGATCCAGATTATTGGGCAAAGATAGAGGTTCAAAATAGAGCGGCTGAAGCTTTATACTTAACGGCTTATGATACTTTTCAGAATTTTTACTACGAACAAGTTATTCGAATTTGTGAGCAAGGTCTAAAGACGTATCCTGAATCTAAATTAGAATCAAATTTTTTATTCTTAAGAGCTTTATCTATTGGGCGAACTCAAGATGTGGAGACCTTTAAAAAGGTTCTCCAAGAGCTTATAGACTCTAAGCCAAGTACTGAAATTGGAGAAGTTACTCGTGGAATTCTGAGTACCATAAATGCAGGATCTGTTCCAGTTCGATATTCTCATGAAGATATGAATAGGGCTAGACAGAATCGATTACTTATTAATTGGAGAATTGAAGATCAGTTGGCTCTAGATATGGAAAATGGTGGAGGCACTGAAATTGAGAAAGAGCATTTCAAATTTATACCTAACGAGGAGCACTATTTTGTTCTTTTATTCAAAAGAAGAGCTGTTGATCCTAATAGAACGATGTTTAATGTTGATCGCTATAATAGGACGGCTTTTAAGAAAAGTTATAGAACGGATCGTTTATCATTGAATAAGAATGAAGTTATTATACTTGTTAAAGGTCTTGATAATAAAGAAGAAGCTTTAAACTATTTTAATAAGATTATTGTTTCAGATAAGGCATATAAAGGCCTTGAAAATATACCGTATAAGAATTTCCTTATATCTGTATCAAATTTTGATACAATGAAAAAGGAAGAGTTAATAGATGAGTATTTGAGTTTTTATAAGAAGCATTATTATCAGAAGAAAGCACCGATTATTAAGCAAGAAGGAGAATTGATTAATGCTGAAGCAGATAATCAAAGCTTTGAAGTTGATTCTAAAGATAACCACCGCTTTATCCTATTAGTACCTTCGCGAAAAATGAATGTGGTTAAACTAAAGAACGATGTGTTTACTCATGATAAGGACTTTAGAGTACTAAAAGAACAGTATGATGAATCGCATCATATGGTGATAGTTAGTAATTTGGGTTCGAAGGATTCAGCAATGGCTTATTTTAATAAAATTACTAAGGATAAAAAGGTATTCGATCAGTTAGCTCAGGTAGATTACGAGAGTTTTGTTATTGGTGAGAAGAACTTCATGAAATTCTTTGTGAATAGAAGTCTGGATAAATACTTGTCTTTCTTCAGCGAAAATTACATTAAAAACACTGCTAAAGTGATTAAGAAAAAGGTGGTTGATAATGGACCTTATCAATACAATGCCAATCTAGCTCACGATTTTGTTCTCGTTTTCAAAAAAGAAGGCATTAATTCTAAAGCGGTTGAAAATGGTATAAAGAGATACAATACAAGGACTTTAAAGACTGAACTTATTTCTCTTGACGATAAGCGAGATATGATTGTTGTAAGCAATATGAGAAATAAAAAGCAGGCTATGATGTATTTCAGAGCTATTATATCTAATCGAAATTTATTTGATCAAGTAGAAAAATCAGGCTATCGTAATTTTATCATCTCAAAAGATAATCTTGAAATATTCAAAACAATAGCTGATACAGATCAATATCTTAAGTTTTTTAGCAAACGCTATTTAAATTAAGCTTTCTTAATGTTTTTGTTGAAATATATTGGAGGGTAGGAACGTTACTAATGGAGTAGGACAAGTAAGCTTTTCATATTTATAAGAATCTTGTATCTACGGTTAATACTAAGGGTGATATTATATCACCAATTGTAGAACATTTAAAGATTTGTACGTGAAAGCAATTAAGATACTTTGGGTCGACGATGAGATAGATTTATTGAAACCACATATTATTTTCCTAGAGGGGAAAGATTATATTGTTGAAACCTGTAATAATGCACCCGAGGCAATAGACATGGTTCGCAATACCCATTACGATTTGGTTTTATTGGACGAGAATATGCCTGGAATGTCAGGCTTAGAAGCTTTGTCTGAAATTAAAGCAATTGATTTGACACTGCCCATCGTGATGATAACAAAGAGTGAAGAAGAAGATATTATGGATGAGGCCATTGGAGGCCATATTAGCGATTATCTAATTAAACCTGTAAATCCCAAGCAGATTCTCCTAAGCATTAAAAAGAACACGGATAAAAGACGATTAGTGTCGGAAAAAACGACTTCGGCATATCAATCTAGGTTCTCTCAATTGGGAATGGAAATAAATGACTGTAGGGGCTTTGATGACTGGAAACAAGTTTATAAAAAGCTTGTTTTTTGGGAGCTTAAGCTTGCTAGTATTGAAGAATCTGGTATGGATGAGGTTCTTAAGATGCAGAAATCGGAAGCCAATAATTTATTTGCTCGCTATATTAAGAAAAACTATTTAGATTGGCTGAATTCTGATTCTAAAGAAAAACCTCTTTTTTCACACAATGTTTTTAAGGATAAGGTATTTCCATTACTTGATAAGGGAGAAAAAGTTGTTTTTATTTTAATCGACAATCTGCGTGTTGATCAATGGCAAGTTATCTATCCAATTATCAGCGAATATTTTGTTATGAAGGATGATGATATGTATTGTTCCATTCTTCCTACTGCAACACAATATGCTCGTAACGCCATGTTCTCGGGTCTGATGCCATTAGATATTCAGAAAAGATATCCTAAATTATGGATTAATGATGATGAAGATGGTAGTAAAAATATACATGAAGAAGAGCTAATTGGCTTACATCTAAAGCGAAAGTTTAAGGATGTTAAATTCAATTATGAGAAAGTTACCTCAACGAAGATAGGGACCAAGATCATTGATAGTTTATCGACAATGTTGGATTCTCAGTTGAATGTTTTCGTCTATAATTTTGTTGATATGCTATCTCATGCTCGCACAGAAAGTGAGATGATTCGTGAATTGGCAAATGACGAGGCAGCTTATCGATCATTAACGGCATCTTGGTTCGAACATTCTCAATTGCTTGAACTAATTAAAAAATTATCGGAGCAAAATGTTAAGCTGGTTATTTCGACAGATCATGGAGCTATTCGTGTTCAGAATTCAATTAAGGTGGTTGGCGACAGGCAAACTAATACGAATTTGAGATATAAACAGGGTAAGAATTTAAATTATAATCCTAAGCAAGTATTCGAAGTTACTAAACCTTCTGAAGCTCACTTACCACAAGTGAATATGAGTTCTTCGTACATATTTGCAACTGGTGAAGATTTTTTGGCCTATCCAAACAATTACAATTACTACAGCTCTTATTATAAAAATACATTTCAGCATGGAGGTATTTCAATAGAAGAAATGTTAATTCCTTTAATAACTTTGAGCCCAAAGAAAAAGTAAAAGACTTTTTTAAGATTGTAGGACAATTAGTATTAGTTAAAGATGATTGAATTAAGAATAAAAAGTTTAGCAGATATCAATTCGGTAGCAAAACAGTTTATCGAATTAGTTGGAGATCGTCGTGTATTTGCGATGTACGGAGCTATGGGAGTTGGTAAAACAACTTTCGTGAAGGCGGTCTGTGAAGAGTTAGGTGTTGGTGACACGATTAATAGTCCAACCTTTGCAATAGTTAACGAATATCGTACCCCAGAAGATAAGATCGTTTATCATTTCGACTTTTATAGAATAGAAGATGTTCAGGAAGCTTATGATTTTGGTTATGAGGATTATTTCTATAGCAAAGCCATGTGTTTTATAGAATGGCCAGAGCGTATAGAATCAATTTTACCTACCGATGTTATCAATTTGAATTTTACTGAAGAGGAAGACGGAAGTCGTACAATTCAAGTTCAAATGGACTAGTTCATACTCATACATAAGCACTTTATTTCTAGATGTAATTATCAAAATCGGTTAAGCTCTAAAAAAAACATTAACTTGTATTTTCAAAGAAGATATTAACGGCGTAAATGACGATTATGGCAAACCTAAGTGATACCCCTAAAAACTTTCCTGTTGGCTATGAATTTTATCATCCAAAGGAGAGGCTATTAGAGATAGAGAAGAGCAAAAAGAGATTGGTTATTGGTCTTCCACGTGAAGATTATAGAGGTGAAAACAGAATTTGCCTGACACCACTTACTGTTGAGATGTTGATGAATAATGGGCATGAAATTCTTATTGAAGAAGGAGCTGGTCTTGCATCTAATTATTCCGATAGGGACTATAGTGAGAAAGGGGCTCTTATTGTTCGTACTAAAGCAGAAATTTACCAATGTGATATTGTTTTGCAAATATCTCCCTTATCATCAGAGGAGATTGATTTGCTTAAGGGGAATCAAATTATTATGTCTGCCCTTCAGGTGCACTGTCAGTGTGCTGAGGATATTAGAAAGTTGATGCAGAAAAAAGTAACTGCAATTGCTTTTGAGTATTTAAAAGATAGAGATAACCACTTTCCTGTAGTTCGCTCTATGAGTGAGATAGCTGGTGTTTCGGCTGTTATGATTGCAGGTGAATATCTGAGTAAAGGTAAAGGTGGTAAAGGTGTTCTTCTTGGTGGGGTTACAGGTGTTTCTCCTACTGAAGTTATTATTTTGGGAGCTGGAACTGCTGCAGAATATGCAGGCAGAGCCGCTATGGGGCTAGGAGCCAGTATCAAAGTCTTTGATAATTCCATGTATCGATTACGTCGTTTGGAAGACCATCTTGGTCAACGAGTTCATACTTCAACATTTCACCCTTCTGTATTAACTAAAGCTCTCAAATCAGCTGATGTTGTGATTGGTGCGCTCAGGTATGAAGGCAATCATCCTGGTACGCTTGTAACTGAAGATATGATTAAGGAAATGAAAACAGGCTCTGTTATTATCGATTTGAGTATAGATCAAGGAGGTTGTTTCGAGACTTCAGAGATAACCACACATGAAAATCCTGTATTTACAAAGCATGGTGTGATTCATTATTGTGTTCCAAATTTAGCCTCGCATGTAAGTCGAACGGCATCCTTAGCCATGAGTAATATATGTGCTCCTTTGTTATTGCATATTGGTAATAATGGTGGTGTGCATCAGTTTCTTAAAACGGATATGGGCTTGCGACACGGAACTTATATTTATAGAGGAATTCTAACTAATCAGCGATTAGGTGATTGTATCGGAATATTGGCAAAAGATATAAATCTATTTTTCACTTCCATGTAATATAAAAAAGCTTCTCATTATTGAGTTAAATAATTTTAATGGGATACATCATTAAATTGAAACATATAAATTGATGTTTCATCAAATAGATAAGAGCTTGCTTCCTAAAAGTAAGCTCTTTTTTGTTTTGATTTATAGGTAGTTCATAATAGTACAGTGTATATTTTGTATTTGTTTATATTCAATTTAAAGTTTTATATCTCGATAGTTTTGACTTATTTTGTGGCTTAAAATAAGCCAATACTATGTCGAAAAAACTCTTCATCCTATTTTTCATATTTAGCACTTTTATATCTATTTCAAGTGCTCAGAATGATGGAAGGGAATTAACTATTCATGAACAAATCGTTGCTAATCTGATAGAATCTTCGGTTGATCATAGAGATAGTAGTCAGAATATTAGTGTTGAGATTTGCGACAAAGCTATTAAAGTTGCAGAAAAAGAACAAGCGGATTCACTTTTAGCTTTAGCTTTTAAAACACAGGGTGTTAATTATTACTACTTGGGAGAGTATGATTCATCTATGGTTTATTATAATAAGGCTATTCTTAAGTTTAAGCAACTGGACAATATGACTCAAGCTGGTAAAACTATTGGCAATATTGGGGTTATCTATAGAAAGAGGGGGGAGTATACTAAAGCTTTAGAGCATTATCTAAAAGAGATAGAGATCTTTTCAGATATAAATCATATAGAAGGCCTTTCATCCATTTATATAAATATGGGTTATATTGCTGTTTTGATGAATAACTATGAAAGAGCAGAAGGCTATTATAATTCAGCCTTAAAGCTTGCTCAGGAGACTGATAATTTTAATGGTAAGATAAATGCTCTTAATAATCTGGGCGTTATTTATGAGAAGCAAAACAAGTTTAAGAAAGCCTTAAAAGCCTATGAGAAATCTTTAAAAAGTGTATTGAACTCTGGTAATAGTATGATGGAGAGTAAGCTCTATTTGAATATTGGGATTATTCATCGTAGAATAGAGGAATTTGATAAGGCAGCTTTTTATATAGATAAGAGTTTTGAGATACGTAAACTGAGAGGAAATTATGAAGAACTTCTTAGTGTGTATAATGAAATGTTTGAACTTGCCTTAGTAAAAAAGGAGTACAGTAAGGCAAAGCAATTTGCTGATACAATGAAAGACCTAGCACAGGTGAATAAAGATTCAGAATGGTTAGGAGATACTTATAGCGCTTATTATGCATTGTATAAAGAAATAGGTAATTATAAGTTAGCTTTAGAATCATATGAACATCTAAGAACAATAGGCGATTCAATTCAGTCAGCTTTTAATGAGGAGAAGTACAATGACTTGATGGTTAAGTATGATATGGATCAGACTAAGCAGAGGATGGAATTGATGACTCAGGAGACTCGAATTCAGAATCTTGAATTAGATAAAAAGAATGCATGGTTAGTTGCAATGATAGTGATTATGTTATTAGGAGTTATAGCTATCATAGTTTCGTTTCGAATAAATAAACTGAAGGCAGAGCATAAATTGATGAGTCTAGACCAGAAGGTTTTGTTATCACAAATGAACCCGCATTTTTTGTTTAATGCTCTAACAGCTGTTCAGAGCTTGGTGCTGGATAAAGAAAGTGATAAGGCGAGCCTATATTTATCTGAGTTGGGAATGCTTGTTCGTAATATTTTAGAAGATTCTCGCGAGGAGTATATTAGTCTTCGGAAAGAGCTTGAGATTTTAGAGATGTATATCAATTTGCAAAAATTACGCTTTGATTTTCCATTGGAATTCCGTTTTGATATTGATGAGAGTATTGACCTAGATGAGTTGAATATTCCACCTATGTTAACTCAGCCATTTATTGAGAATGCGCTTGTTCACGCCAATTTGCAAGAAGTTGATAAGCCAGAAATCTTTATAAAGCTTAAATCTGTAGATGCTAATTTTGTTGTATTTAGTATTCAGGATAATGGTATTGGAATTCAAGAAGGTAAGAAGCAGTCACTAATGAAAGAAAAGAAATCATTGGCAATGCAAATCGCTCGCGACCGTATTCAGATCTACAATTATAAATCGAAGCATCAAATGAAGTTAGATGTGGTTGATTTGAAGTATATCGATAAAGATGCTCAAGGTACTTTGGTACGTTTTACTATTCCAATTTAGGTCTAACGACTCTTTAATTATGCAGAAATTTATATTACTAAATATTTCCTGTTTTTTTCTGAGCCTTAACCTTGTAGGAAGTATCTTTTTTAGAGATGGCTCCTGAAATAGTTAAAGATTGGGTAAGGATTTACAATTACTATTTGAAGACGGATTTGAGTATAGAGGTTATTGATCTTAAAACTCTGAACGATGAATTATATGGAACGCGAGTCTGTTTTAGTATTCCTCTTTATAATAGTTAGAAGATAAATTTTGAAAAATAAAAAGCCGTTCTTCTGTGAACGGCTTTCGTATTTTATAGAATTAGGAACTTTATCCTAAAACCTCTTTCATTTTGTTTCCAATATCAGCAGGAGACTTAACAACGTGAATACCCGCTGCAGCAAGTGCTTCCATTTTCTCAGCAGCAGTTCCTTTTCCTCCCGCAATAATGGCACCGGCATGTCCCATCCGTTTTCCTTCAGGGGCTGTTTGACCAGCAATAAAAGCAACAACAGGTTTCCTTACATGCTTAGCAATATAGGCAGCAGCAGTTTCTTCGTCAGAACCACCAATTTCGCCGATTAGAACGATAGCCTCAGTATCTGGATCTTCGTTTAAAAGCTTAACCGCATCGATATGCTTGGTTCCAATAATTGGGTCGCCACCAATACCAATAGCGGTAGACTGACCGAAACCAGCATTACCTAATTGATGAACCGCTTCGTAAGTTAAAGTTCCCGAACGTGAGATAATACCAATTTTACCTGGCTTGTGAATGAAACCTGGCATAATACCAATCTTAGCCACGCCAGGCGTAATAACACCAGGACAATTAGGCCCAATTAAAGTTGTCTTAGGACGTTTGGAAAGGAACTCATGAACATTTACCATATCAAGAGTTGGAATGCCCTCGGTGATACAAACCACAAGTTCAATACCCGCATCAGCAGCCTCCATTATCGCATCAGCAGCGAAAGCTGGAGGAACGAATATAACTGAAGCGTTAGCTCCTGCAATTTTCACAGCATCTTTTACGGTATCGAAAACAGGTACGCTATCCATAAATATTTGTCCACCTTTACCTGGCGTAACACCAGCAACTACATGGGTTCCGTATTCAATCATTTGTTGGGTATGAAATCCCCCTTCTGTACCAGTAATTCCCTGAACTACTAGTCTTGTATCTTTATTTACTAATACACTCATTGTGTTGATTGTTTTAATAGTGATGGATCATAAAACCTGATCCTTTTCTAATACTTATTTACCTACTGTTTGTCCCAAAGTAGCAACAACTTTTTCTGCAGAATCTTTAAGCTCTGTGGCAGCAATAATATTCATGCCAGATTCTTCAAGAAGTCTTTTACCTTCTTCGGCGTTGGTTCCTTGTAAACGAACCACAATAGGTACTTGAGTATTGATATTTTTGATGGCTTGAATAACGCCATTGGCAACACGATCGCAACGAACGATACCGCCAAAAATATTGATTAAAACAGCCTTTACATTTTTATCTGAAAGGATAATACGGAAACCTTGTTCTACGGTTTCAGCAGAAGCTGATCCTCCAACATCAAGGAAGTTAGCTGGCTCACCACCCGTTAGTTTAATAATATCCATGGTTCCCATAGCCAAACCAGCACCATTTACCATACAGCCAATGTTACCATCTAGTTTGATATAGTTAAGACCCGATTTATCAGCCTCAATTTCTAAGGGTTCTTCTTCATCAAGATCGCGAAGTGGCGTAAGAGTTTTTTGACGGTACATGGCGTTATTATCGAAATCTGCCTTAGCATCAAGTGCGATAACATCACCTTCTTCGGTTACAACCAGTGGGTTAATCTCAAATAGAGAAGCATCTGTTCCCATATACGCTTTATAAAGGGCAAGGAAAAATTTCACTCCATTTTTAAATGCAGATCCTGTTAATCCTAAAGCGAATGCCATTTCTCTTGCTTGGAAAGCTTGTAAACCTACTGAAGCATCAACACCAACCTTTACGATTTTCTCAGGTGTTTCCTCAGCAACTTTCTCAATTTCCATACCACCCTCGGTAGAGACCATAAAGGTTACTTTCGATGAGGCACGATCGAGAACGATACCTGCATAATACTCATGCTTGATATTTGAAGCTTCTTCAATCCAGATTTTTTTTACGAATCGGCCCTCAGGACCCGTTTGGTGAGTAATTAAGGTCATCCCTAAAATATCACTAGCGTATTGGCTTACATCCTCAGCTGTTGGTGCAAACTTTACACCTCCACCTTTTCCGCGGCCTCCAGCGTGAATTTGTGCTTTAACTACAACAGGCAATCCAATTTCTTGAGCTGCTAGTTCTGCTTCTTTTACTGTAGAAGCAATTTTCCCTTTGGGAACAGGTACACCATAAGATCTTAAGATATCTTTGGCTTGATATTCATGAATTTTCATGGGCTAAAAATTATAGTGGCTTAGTTAGAATAACTCATTTTGAATCGATTTATGTCTACTCAAAACAAGCCTTGTTTTTTTAACGAACCTAAATATATAAATAACTGAATGAATATAAAAAGCTGAAAGGCCTTTTTTCGGACTTCTTTGTCTTAAATCCCTATAGATAATATCAATGAGGTTATTTTAAGCACTTTGGAGAGGTGTTTTGTGTGAATACCGTTCTGTTTTTTACATTCTGTGAAAAAATGGAGCCTTGTTTTTTTCTGATCCTCCTGAATAAGTGATGCCTGTTAAAATGATAAATAAAGAATGATTTTCGATAAAATAATGAATATCTTAGGGAACATTTTAAAATTTATTAGACTAATATCCTATGGAAAATTTAGAAACACAAGAATTAGAGAACAGAAACGAATTGGTATTGGAAATTCAAGCAGAAGTGTATTTGAAAGAGACTAGAAAGTGGACGAAGTTTTTTGCTATACTAGGTTTCATATTCATGGGAATTGGAGTTCTTGCTTCTATTGGAATGTTTGTCATGTCGAGTACGATGAGTAGCGTGATACCTTTTCCTATGGCTGGTATTGGTTTCTTTTATTTGCTTATGATTGCTGTTTATTTTTTCCCAATTTATTACTTGCTTCAATTTTCGAATAAAGCAAAGGAAGCTCTAGTCTCTCGTAGTTCAGAGGCTCTTACCGAAGCTATGAGATACATTAAGTCGCATTATAAGTTTGTTGGTATTATGACCATTGTGATACTGGCTTTATATCCAATCATCATTATTGGTGCTATTGCCTTTGGGGTAGGCCAAGGTTTTTAATACAAGGACATCATCATATTATAAAGCTCTTTTTCCGTCTATGAGAAAAGTTTATTGGCTTTTTATATTAGCTCATAAAATCTATCTATGACTTTTTTATAACAGATTGCTTAATTAAGCTTACATTTAAAAAGTATTTTGATAATTAGAAAAAGATTCGTATGTCTTTTTCTCGATCAGTATTCAAATTAAATAGTTCTTGTTAGGATGAATAATATTTTATACAAGCTTCTTACAGTGCCAAAAGCTATTTGGGATTTCTATTCTCAAGGATTTCGAAATCAGAGTAAATGGAGTCATCAAGTTTGGTTGCTAATCGTAATAAAGTTATTTATTATGTTTTTTGTTTTGAAGCTGTTTTTCTTTCCGAATTTTTTAAATACAAAATACAATAACGATCAGGAACGAAGTGATTATGTGATTGATCAATTAACTAACCCTAAAAAATCATTAGAATGATAGAAAATTTTGATCTCTCCTTAGTGGATTGGTCCAGGGCTCAGTTTGCTCTAACTGCTATGTATCACTGGATTTTTGTCCCCTTGACTTTAGGTATGGCATTCATTATTGCTATAATGGAAACCATTTATGTTAAAACGAATGATCCGGTATGGAAGGAAACAACCAAATTTTGGATGACACTTTTCGGAATTAATTTTGCCATTGGTGTGGCTACCGGAATTATTCTCGAATTCGAGTTTGGAACTAATTGGTCGAATTATTCCTGGTTTGTGGGCGATATATTTGGTGCGCCGCTTGCCATAGAAGGAATTATGGCCTTTTTTATGGAATCGACTTTTATTGCAGTGATGTTTTTTGGATGGAACAAGGTAAGTAAAAGGTTTCATCTGATTTCTACCTGGCTTGTTGCCGTTGGATCTAGCTTATCTGCCTTGTGGATTCTTGTAGCCAATGGTTGGATGCAAAATCCGGTTGGAATGAGGTTTAATCCAGACACGGCGCGTAACGAAATGGACAATTTTTGGGATGTTCTATTTTCACCGACCGGCGTTAATAAATTCTTACATACGATTTCATCTTCTTACACATTAGCGGCAGTTTTTGTAATAGGGGTCAGTTCATGGTATTTGTTGAAAAAGACGAATGTGAAATTTGCCAAGAAGAGCATCGTAGTCGCAGCAGTATTTGGTTTGTTGTCCTCTTTGTTTACAGTTTTGACAGGAGATAATTCGGCAAGAGAAATTGTACGTGATCAACCCATGAAGTTTGCCGCAGTAGAAGGATTGTATGATGGATCTGAAGGAGCAGGTTTGATAGCTTTAGGAATCATGTCTAGTTCTGGAGACGAAAATGACAATATGAAGGATTTTAGCTTTAAGATAGAAATCCCTAATATGCTATCTTATATGGCCTATATGGAAGCAGATGCTTTTGTGCCGGGTGTAAATGATATCATTAAAGGTTATACCGATAATGATGGGGAGGTACATCCACCTGCAAAGGTTAAAATGGATATGGGCCGAAAAGCCATTGCAGCATTAAAAGCTTATAAGTTAGCCAAGAAAACGAATGATGAGTTGGGCCAAAAAGAAGCTCAAAAAGAGCTGGAAGCGAATTTTAAATATTTTGGTTATGGTTATTTTAATGATCCATACGATACGGTTCCACCCATTTCAATGTCTTTTTACAGTTTCCATATAATGGTTGGATTGGGAATGTATTTCATTCTACTCTTTGTTTTGTGTTTGGTTTATATCTATAAAGAAAGTTTAGTGAATAAAAAATGGTTTTTACGCTTGGCCATTTGGAGTATTCCGTTGGCATATATTGCATCAGAATGTGGGTGGATTGTTGCCGAGATGGGACGACAACCTTGGGTTATCCAAGATTTGATGCCAACACTAGCGGCAGTATCGAATATCGACGTGATGTCAGTTAAAATAACTTTTTTCTTATTCTTGTTTGTATTCACTGGTTTGTTAATTGCTGAAATTAGAATCATGTTAAAGCAAATTAAAGTCGGACCTAATCATGGAGGAAACTAATCATGTTTGAAAATTTATCGCATTTAGCATTGCAACAATATTGGTGGGTGATAGATTCACTTTTAGGTAGTATTTTGGTATTTCTGATGTTTGTTCAGGGAGGTCAGACTCTAATTTATAGAATAGGTAAATCGGAACTGGAAAGAACCATGGTGATTAATGCATTGGGACGAAAATGGGAATTCACGTTCACCACATTAGTTACTTTTGGAGGGGCTATGTTTGCTTCATTTCCTCTATTTTATTCCACATCATTTGGTGGGGCTTACTGGGTTTGGATGGCGATTCTATTTTGTTTTATAATTCAAGCGGTCGCGTATGAATTTAGAAGTAAACCAAACAATGTATGGGGAGCTAAAACTTTTGAAGCGTTTTTGTTTATAAATGGATTGTTAGGAACAATTCTTATTGGAACAGCGGTAGCTACTTTCTTTAATGGAGCAGAGTTTTTTGTTAACGATTGGAATCAGTCTCGATGGGCAAATCCATATGGAGGCTTAGAAGCTGTTTTAAATTGGCATAATCTAGCTTTAGGCTTAACTGTGTTTTTTCTTGCACGAGTTTTAGGGAGTTTATATTTCATGAATAGTATCGATGACGATAATATATTTTCCAGATCGAAAAAACAACTTTTAATTTCTGGAATTCCTTTTTTGCTTGTATTCCTTGCATTCACGATCCGATTGCTATTAATGGATGGTTTTGCTGTTGATCAAGAAACTGGAATTGTTTCTATGGAAACATATAAGTATCTGCATAATTTTCTGGCTATGCCTTTAATTGCTGTGTTCTTTTTACTTGGAGTTGTTGGGGTACTATTTGGTGTCGTGAAAAGTTATTTGCTTAAAAAATATACCAAAGGGATTTGGTTTACTGGCGGAGGAACTGTTTTGGTTGTTTTTTCATTGTTTATTTTAGCAGGTTTTAACAATACTTCTTTTTATCCATCTTTGGCTGACTTACAATCATCACTAACAATACAGAATGCTTCATCGTCGCATTATACGTTAACGGCAATGAGCTATGTTTCTCTAATGGTTCCTTTTGTTATGACTTATATTGTTTGGACATGGAGAGCTATTAATAATAAGAAGATTGATGCAGAGGAAATCAATGCGGAAGATCATTTGTATTAATTTAAAATTGAATGACATGTATACATCATCTATAATTTGGCTATTAACTTGGCCGTTACTTATTTTTATTTGTTACAAAACCATTCGGTTTACACTCAATAAATTGAATAAGCAAATAGAAAAAGAATAATGATTTATGAGATTGGCATCCTTTTTTGGATGCCAATTTTGTTTTCATATTTCCCGATCTCATTTAAAAGTGTGTTTTGTTCAATTAATATCAGCTTATTTACTGCCTCAAGTATTACGAGTGTATATACACCAGTTCCAATGGGAGCTATAGCTGTTATTTACTTGTTTTTAATAGGCCTTTATTTTTTCACTATTTACTGCAATTTTCGAATAAGGGCAAAGAGGCTTTAATTTCTTGTAGGTCGCAGACACTTCCCGAAGCTATGAGATACATTAAGTCGCATTATAAGTTTGTTGGTATTATGACCATTGTGATACTGGCTTTATATCCAATCATCATTATTGGTGCTATTGCCTTTGGGGTAGGCCAAGGTTTTTAATACAAGGACATCATCATATTATAAAGCTCCTTTTCTGCACATGTGGAAAGGGAGTTTTGTTTTTTTTATGCTTTGTCACCCTTTTGCCTGCTGGCATTTTCCCTATTAGGGAAAGACAGAACTTTATACTCTCAGCTGAATAATAGTGATGATGGTACAATTTAGACTCAAGTGCTAATAAATCATTTCTCCCCTATTTAGGGGAGATCCCGGTAGGGAGTAGGGTGTGTTGAAAGTCCATTTTATTTTATTGTCATGTTGATTATCTGTGAATGTCAGGGTATAACTAGAGCTTGCGTACTTGATGTTTTTAGCTTTGTCATCCTATCGCCTGCCGGCACTTTCCCTGAAAGGGAAAGGAATGAGCTTCTATTTTTTTTGATAAAAGGTGACATCAGATTCAAATATAAGTATATCATTTCTCTCCTATTTAGGAAGCATTACGGTATAACATGATTGTTTTGTATTTTACAACTCTTGATTTTCAGGCTGATGTGATTGTGTTGTAGTCATGTTATTTCTTAACAGTTCCTTAGGGGAATCCGAAGGATCACGAACATTGTTGATTAAAATTTTATAGTGAGTAAATCTCGGCAGAGAGAGGGGTGTATTGCTTGAACAATCAATATTA
>JADGEF010000021.1 GCA_016744515.1 Marinifilaceae bacterium
ATTGTGAAACTCGGATATGAGAAGAACACAAGGAATTTTTGGCTCAGAAACTCAGATCTCTCAAAAAACGCTTGAAATTGTTCTGAGAAACTCAGATTTGAGGAATATCAACCGCAAATGGAATCAGAGAAATTCGGCTTGAAGATGAGACATTTTAATTCGTTATTTCGCTTTACTAGCCCTAAATGGACTTCGTCGAATTTCGCTTCGCTCCATTTCCCTAAAGGGGACTTCAAAAAAAACGATAACACACATAAGCCCCTTTTAGGGGTTTGGGGTAATGGTATAAAAGGAAGGCTGCTAATCTGAGATTGGCAGCCTTTACTTTTCTTATTTCAACAGGGCTTGTTCATAAAACAACGAAAAGTTGAACACCCCTCTGTCCTTCGGACATCTCCCCTAAAAAGGGAGATCGTAAAACGAAACTTTGAATTAATATTCTAAGTTTTGTCCTTGAATCTTTCCCTTTTAGGGTACCGTAGCGAAGCTCGTGAACACATTCTTTTAATATATAAGTGAACAAAGTGTCGACAGACGAAAGGGTGCCTTTGAAATAGATAACAATAAGACTTGTGCGTTTTCCCATTGGGAACTTTTATGAACAAGCCCTGCTTATTTCAATGGTTCGGTAAGATTTTGTTTTGTATTGATAAAGAGAGTGTTTGAAAATCTGTAATGTTTTGTTAATGTTGTTGATTGTAAGCAGTTTGTAAATCATCTCATGTCTCAAATCTCATATCTCACGAACTGTTGTTATTTAGTAGCTTGTTTAAATGCAGCTTTACCACCTACCACGGGTAGAGATATGCTTGTGGCATCTAAATCGATGCTTAATTCTGTTCCTGGTTCAGGCCAAAGCGTAAATTCACGATCACTCGAGAATATCATCAAACCAATTTGTTGTCCTTTAGCAATAACCTGATCATCGGGCTGAAGGTCGAATTCTAATTCATAAAATTTACCAGGCTTTAAAGCCTTACTCTTACGTAACGACTTATAATTCTGAGGATCTGCCCAGCCACGTGTAATAATATTGTCAGTAATTCTCACTCGACGACCTTCGTTCCAAGGTAAAGAAACTAGCCATACCGATAGATTTGCTGCTGGTTTGCTAGAGGCTAACTTAATCTTAATTCTGGCTATACCCGAAATGTGAATATCTTCTGTAAGCTCAGGGCTCACATAGATTAAACGATGCTTTGTTATTTCGGCTTGAGCTAAGGCATTACCCGAAAAGGAATAATTATCGATTAAAGTTTCTGTGCCCTGATTGCTTGTAGGTTCTAAGCTTAAACGTCCTCTTTTAGGACTTCCTGCAGTAAGGTACAGGTTAACTGGCGAAGCTTCTGGATTAGGATACTCTTTATAAGCAGTTGGCTGATCCATTCTGTCATTTTCCCGTACAATCCAAGCACGAGCATCGTTTTCAACACCGTTCTCTACGCCATGTAAATAGCGCGTAAACCATCGGTTCATCATTTTCATTGGTGGTGGTCCACCATGGCCTCTCTGATGATAGTATATCTGTGCGGGAATACCTTTCTCTTTGGCAGCTTTGTAAATTCTGTAGCTGTGCTCTGGCATTACGTTCCAATCGTTAAAACCGTGAGACATTAGTAAAGCTGCCTTCATAGGTTTCATTTGGTTTAAATAATCTCGTTCTGCCCAATAATCGTTATAATCACCTGTTTCTCGATCCATATTATTGGCCATCTCAGTATCTCTAACACGGGCATTATTTGCAGCACGTTTCGATTCATCACCTGAGTGAATGACATTATACAAGACATCAATATCTTCTCCTAAATAACCGCCCGGACTTCTAACCAATCCGTTCGATCTGTAATAATGGTAATAAGATGTGTTTGGAGCAATTGGTATAATAGCTTCCAAGCCATCAACACCAGTTGTTGCTGCAGCAAGAGGAATTGTTCCGTTATACGAAGTACCAGTCATTCCTACCTTACCTGTAGACCAAAAAGCGTCTACTTTTTCATCACCATCAGGTGTTGTGAAGCCTTTTGCACGGCCACATAACCAATCGATAACTGCCTTTGGAGCCAAAGATTCATTTTTTCCGCCTACTGTTGGCGAACCTTGCGATAAACCTGTACCTGGCGACGAAGAGTGTACAACAATATAACCTCTAGGCACCCAGGTTTTAATATGAGAATTAGAGATAATTGGTCGCTTACCTGTGCGAGTAACTTCAGGATTTGCGTGTTTAGGAGGCGTAGCACCTAACTCATGTTTTACATCCCACATAAACTCTTTCCTATTTGGAGCAGTACCTGCAAAATAAGGACTAGATATGTAAATAATCGGAAGCTTAAGGTCTTCAGTTTCGGTCTGATAAGGTCTGGTTACATCTACGTGTACACGATCTACCTTGCCATCCATATCAGAGTCAAACTCTGTTTCGACCCACAAGTCGTGCCTTATCCACTTATCGGGTGTGTTAAATGCTTCAACAATTTGAGCTTCACCATCTTTAAAAATGGGTGTTGCTTTGTTCGTATTTTCTGATTCTACTGACTGACCCATAACAAGCGGCATATTTGCTACGAGAATGGCAATAAGCACAATTATGTGTTTAAGGAGATTACATTTTTTCATGGTCATTTAAAATTAATGTGTTAGTTAAGTTGTTATTTTTTGTCCAAATGTGTGCTTCGTATTTATTCAGCACGAAAGTTTAAATCTAAGTGAAATTTATAAATTACTAAGCCTATCCTTTGATATATGAGCACATAAAAAAAGGCTGTTAACCTGAGATTGGCAGCCTTTAATTTATTTAGAAAGATGATAGGTTTTGAAGGAGGGAGTTATTTTGAAAATATCTTAACCAGCCACAAAATTAAGTAGAGACCTATTCCGGCTCCAAAAAAGAGTACTGACACAACAAATGCAATTCTGATATGCAATACATTCCAACCCAATTTATCGCTAAGCCATTCCGAAAACACCTAAAATCATAACTTCAATTTTTTAGATTTATACTATGACTTAAAAATACGAAATATTTTTTGTTTTGATTGTGATATGTGTATAGCCATCTTCGTGATGATTAAAAAAAAGGCTGCCAATTGGAAAGTGGCAGCCTTTAATTCTTTTTTATATTTTAACAGCTTGCCAATTTTGATTAATTGACCATGCCTAAGAAATATATGCCCTTATTAGGGCTTGTTTTCTAAATTTATGCAGTAATCAGCTCTTTAGGATTTAAACCATATTGATTTTCCCCTGGTTTACTGTCAGATACCATTAGAACTAATAACCAAATTGCTCCAATTAGTGGTATTAATGCAATTAACATCATCCAACCACTTTTACCGACATCGTGAAGTCTTCTTACAGCAACTGCTAATCCAGGTATAAGCACTGCTAATATATAGATAAAATAAAATATGCCGTATGGAAGAATTCCTACAGTCGTTCCTAAAACACTGTCTAAAACCATTGCAATAATTGCGAAAATCATATTAAATAATACAAACATCCAATATTCTTTTCTTCTTGCTCTTCCTGCGAATCCGAAGTAATTTTTTAATACGGTTAAATACCAATTCATAGTTTGTTTTTTTTGATTTCCTACTCGTTAGGCTTTTCGGTCACGCCCCGTTGTTTTAGGTGGTTTCTGGTCTCCACTTATCTTTTTACACCTTTCAAATAATTCATACTAAACCTTAATAATCTCTTTGGTTAAGTCGAGAATCTAAAAGTGAGAGCTTGAATTTAATATTTATATTTTAATTAATGTAAGATAATCCGAATTAATTATGATGGGAAAAATAAGAATATAAAAAAGATTATCAATCGGGGAGTGGCAGCCTTTAGTTTAATTAGTTGCTCTTTTTATTTCTCCATTCCATTTAATATTAAGAAGTCAACTTACTGCCACACGATTTTATCGTGTGCTTACTACATAAAGTTAAATTCTAGTTATGTTAGTAATTAATGCAACAATGAAATGTTTTTACAATAACTCAAAGATAAGTAGAAAGAAAATATTGAAATGTGAGTAGAGCATTTAAAGGTGGTTGAATATTGGCTTGTAGCTTCGCAAGTTTTTTTGTTTTTAGAGTGTATTTAGGGCGCAAAACGTGATATTTACGAAGCGTGAAATACTTCTCACCCTTCTGTAAGAACTTAAAAACTTGAAGAATACCAGTCGTAAGAATCTATTGATACAGGGCAAACGCACACTTTTTAAATTCGTCCGAGGCAGACTAAAGTGTCAATTATTGGGGCAATCCCTGCGGGTCGGGTTATCCGCACTCGCTTTTTGTCCGAAAAAAAAAGGCAAAGAGACGCAAGATTTTGCGTCTCTCTCGCTCCTATCCCTTTTGCAAAAATACCACCATTAATAAAAGAGCAGGGCTTCCGCATTTAAAATGTTTTCATTGATATTTTTGGTGCAGAGCACCTTAATCTTTGTAGGATATAAATCATTTATTGAAAACTCCCCCGCTTGAGAAATGTAGGAAATTACCTATAGCTACAAATATGACGCAGCTCTGCTGCTTGATTTATTGCAGTATCAGTTTTAAATGCGTTTGCCCTGTATTCAATACCAGTTAGGTCTTTTATGTAGAGAAAATATAGTATAGCCTTTATCAGTGAATTAAAATCTATATTTGCACCCCATTATAGAGTCAAAGAAGTTGAATAATGCTTATCCACTTTTTTTGTGGTATGATCAAATAGATAAATAAATAAGTCACATCGATATGAAAGATCTTTCAAAAGTAGAAAAGATAAACAAAGTAGTTGAAGAATATTTTAAAGCGAATGCTACACTTACTATAGCACCAGTAAAAGATTTGATGCTAGCATTTATTAAAGCTGGAATATTTACAAAAGATATAAAAAAAGGGTTGCCAATTCGCTTAATCCTTAGAGAACTTGATGACAGCAATCAGTTGGCTTTAATACCCTTTGTACATGCCGAAAGACATGGAGACCATACTTATTGGTACTTTGTTCCGACCCATGCAAGCGCTCCAAGTACGCCCTACAAACAGGTGAAAAAGAAAGTGGAAAATGATCCGATAGCGATGCGTTTAAACAGTGACGAAACCTATGTTATTGGTTTATGCGATAAAGTATTATCTCTAAAAGCGGATCGTCATAAGAGATTTGATTTCCTTATGGGTGATTTGCACAAAGATGGAAAAACCAAAACCATGCTTCCTGTTGATGCTTACTATGAAGAATTGCAATTGGTTGTAGAATACAAAGAAATACAGAATTTTAGACCTTTAGCAAGTCGTGATAAAGACGATAAAGACGAGGAGGACACAAATACTGTGTCGAGAGAAGAGCTACGTAGATTATACGATGAACGAAGAGCCAAAGTTCTTCCAAAGCATGATATCTCTTTAGTCGTAATTTCTTATTCTGATTTTGTGTACAACGATAAAAATAAAATTATCCGTATAGAAGAAAACGATATGGAGATCGTACAAAAAGCATTAGAAGCTTTTCGCAAGTAAAGGAAAAATTAGCATGCAGAATCTAACAGGTTTATTTTATTATTGAAGATGAAACCTGTCAGATACCTTTCGTGTGACGTTTTTTTTAAGTCCGTAAACTTATATTTTTGAATTATGGGAAATAAATTTTAAAAAAGTGTTTCGATATAAATGCATCTAAATTTATATTGGAAAATATATTATGTGTGGATTTGTCGAAATTATGTTTGTGTATGTTAAATATATTGTTAGCTTAGACATCTGATCCTAAAAAAAGTGTGTCGATGTCTAAAAAGAGAAAAAAAATAAAACCACAACAAGGTAGAAAGAAAGAAAACCATCCGAGTAAAAACGCGGGGCTCAGAAAGAAACATTTAAAAGTTTTAGAATACATATGTTATCAAACCGATTGCGAAGCGGCATTTAAATTACTGACCAAAGATGAAAAGATTAATGCATTTGGGTATCGAGTTTATGTGGGACCTCTTAAACCTGTTAATAAAGAAGCCATTGGAGCTGACGTATTAGAATTCTTTACAAATTTTGTGAAAGCCTTTTACTACGATAATAGTTACAAGCTACGGCTGAATATTGGAGTTGAACTCACCAATTTTGAAATTCTAACGGGATTGCAATTTTTAACTTCACTTGAGTATTCGGAAGGTGAAAGAAAGAAACAGTTGCAGATTGCTTTTACACCTATGCGAGTAAAATTGAACTCTTTAAACGAAGTGGTTAAGGAATGCGTTATGCATCATGTTATTGTCGCTAATAGTATTAACCTTTTTAGTGAGACCGTATATAATTTGAAGTTTAATTTTGAAATAAAGAGCTACCCAACGCTTGGTATGAATTACTTTTCAACTTTGGAGGCAATTCCATGTCGTTCGAGTAATTATATTGAAAAGGGTAATGTCAGGAAAGTATTTCAATTGGGGTATTTGGATTTTGGTTTTAATATTAACTGGATGTTTGTTCCTGTAAAAAGCCTTAAGGAAATATATTTTGGGGATAAAAAATACCTGCCACTATGTATTCAAAATCATGCCTACCATCGTTTGTCGGAGCGATTGAAACCTTTATCTGACACGGATATTATTAGTCAACTTTGTTTTACTTTACAACACTCATTTGAGATTGAAATTTATAAGGGTAAAATTCTTATTCCGTATTTCCATGTAGAACAAAAATGTGGTTACTTTTTAGGTGTTATTAATAAAAATAGACTCATCATTAAAACATTTTTATTCTTGACTCACCATCATACTCCCGAAGGTGAAAAACTCGAAAAAGCATTGGGCTTAAGTAAAGAAGAAATATCATATTGGAATATCGGAACCCTTAAAAATTTCATCTATTCAGATTTGGGAAAGAATCATGAAATGATAGAAGTATTTGAGGAGGTAGGCATAAGTCATTTATTTAATGTAAAACCAATGACCAATGATATTGAGCCGAGAAATTACAACTGGAAAGCGTTAAACAAATACATCGATATGGGTAAAACAGAACTATTTGATGAGGGAGCTAATGAAGAAAATTTTGAAGAATTGCCGAAGGATGAGTCTGATATTTTAGTTGACAAAATGAAATTGGAGTGAAAATTTATTAGGGAATGATGATCTGCATTGGTATCTCACTCCGGATAGTAAACACTCCAGCTCTCTCAGATTTGTAATCTATGGGCAAGGTAAGGCGTTTTGGATTTTTAAGCCTGCTCTAATTGAGGTATATGGTTTACAATGAGAAACGTATGGGGCAGGATAACTGCTGAAATCTAACGGACTATTTTCTTCAACTACATGATCTTTTTAAACTGCTTAGGCGTTACGCCGTATTTACGTTTAAAAGCGGTTGTAAAGTGAGAGGCATATTCGTAGCCACAATCCAATGCAATTTCAAAAATAGTTTTCTCTGTATCAAGTAAAAGTTGATGAGCGAGATTCATTTTATAATCGAATAAACAGCCGTATACCGTTTGGTTAAAAACCTCTTTAAAACCATTCTTTAGTTTATGGTCGTTAATACCAACACGTTTAGAAAGTTCTAATATGGTGGGTGGACGATTAGAATTAGCGATTAAGATATTTTTAGCCTCGTGAATTTTATCAAAATCACGGATACAGCGGCAACACTTTTCAAACTTATTGTTTTCTTTTCGGAAATCATACAGCTGCAACGCTAAGAGTTCGAGCACCTTCGATTCTGTGTATATATCACAACAATTTCCCATAAGTTGTGCATTTTTCATCTGAGCTATTACAAAACTTTGATCGCTACTTATTTTTGCATTGTTTTTTTGAAGACAGAAGGATTCTCCTTTAAGATGCTGATTGTATAATTTAGTGAGTAAGCGAGGGTAAGTGTTTGTAAGTTTTTTAAGATATTCTCCATCTAAAGAAATCCCCATGCATTTAAACAGTTTATCTTTAGGGAATTCGATATGCCCAATTTCCCCTTCGGTGATAGACCAAATATTACTTTGTCCTTTTTTACATGCTTGAGAGCACATGTTTTTGAAATGTGCCATCACCTCACCTTCCAGACTAAAGTGCATTGAAAGTATGGAACTTGCAACAGATTCAGTAAGTTTTAGATCTTGGTTAAATTGACTTTCCCAATTGTATATATAAATACCATTTAATGATGTTTCGCTTAAGTTGTAACGACCAAAATCTTCATTAACAACAAGTCGTGTTGTTTTTTCATTATCGCAATTATCATTAATTAAGTGAATACTTCCATTGTAATTAATGTCATCTATATGTATTTCAGCAATATTGATTTCACTTTTCATCTTTACTCCCTTAAATTAAATTTTCACTCCCTTTTATTAAACAATTGAAATAGGCATACAAGCTAAATTTGCCTTCGTTAATTAAGTTTAAATAAACGTAAAAATACAAACACCTCTTGTTCATAACAATCACTACTAATAGTGATATTATAGAATGTCGATATGGTACGATTAATTGTATATGAATAGACTGGGAAAACTAAAATTTTAAAAAAAATGAAGAGAATATTTACAATCATATTCATAATTATTCTTCCACTTAGCTTATGGGCTCAGACTTTAAGTTCAATATCAGGAAGGGTAATAGATAAAAAAACAGGAGAATCCTTGCCTGGGGTAAACGTCGTGATTGAGAGCTTGCAATTGGGTACGGTAACCAATAGTAAAGGGGAGTACAGATTGAAAAAAATTCCTGCAGGAAAATATAGATTAAGTGTTTCGTTTATTGGTTATTCTACCTTAGAAAAGCAAGTAAACTTAAGGCGTGGCGAGTTAATTAAACTTGATTTTAGTATCGAAGAACATTCTGAAAAATTGAATGAAGTTGTTGTATCAGCAAAATCGGAAGCTCGTGAAATACGAGAATTAGCTATGCCTATTACCGTTATCTCTATGAGCCAGCTAAGTGGTACAGTAAACAGTATTTCTGATGTATTGAACAAATCTGTAGGCATTACTATGCGTAATTCGGGCGGTGTTGGCTCTGCCTCTCGTCTATCGGTAAGAGGATTAGAAGGCAAACGCATTGGCTTCTTTATTGACGAAACGCCAATGAACGACAATTCCGATTTTATTAATGTCAATGATATTCCAATGGATATGATAGAGCGAATTGAAATTTATAAAGGAGTTATCCCTGCAAAATTTGGTGGCAATGCAATGGGCGGGGCAGTAAATATCCTCATTAAAGAGTATCCCGATAGGTACGCAGATTTTAGCTATACCCTTGAGTCTTTTAATACGCACAAAACACAAGCTGTCTTTAAACGCAATTTTAAAGACAGAGGCTTAGTAATTGGTGGTGGTGGTTTTTATACTTATTCTGATAATAATTACACGATGGAATCGCCACATGTTAAGGGGCTTAAGATAAAACGGGAACACGATAAATTCAAAAAACTAACGCTAGCTGGTACTATAGAAGCGACAAAGTTATGGTTTGATAAAATAGTATTTGAACCTATTTTTATTAACACTTACAAGGAGATACAAGGGATAGAATACGATATTCGTGAGGCACACACCAAATCACAAGCTTACATATTAGCTAATTCATTAGAAAAAGATAATTTCTTTATTGAGGGACTCGATTTTGATTGGTCAAATGCTGTAGCTTATACCGAATATAACCTTATTGATACAGCAATGCATTGGTACGATCACGAAGGAATAGCCTATAATTCAGATTCTGAATACGGCGGAGAATTGGGGAATAGGTATGCTTCCAATTCTGACAATAAGAAGTTCACTTATATGAATAAGTTGAATTTGGAGTACCTCATTAATGAAAAACATTCTATCAACTTTAATTCCAATTTCACCCTTGCTGATGGTAAACCTAAAGATGAACTACGCAGATTGAGTTTAGGAAAAAAAACGGTCTTTGATTCTAAAATGCGAAGCTGGATAGTTGGTTTTACATACGATTATCGGACTAAAGATGATAGGTTTCTTAATTCTTTAACTTCTCGCTACTATCTCTACACCATGAATACTAAAAGTACTAATATGTATGGACTTGGCGAAGTTAAAGATGTTGATCTAAACAAAAATGATATTGGTTTTAGTGATGCCATGCGTTACCGTTTTACAACTAACTTTTTAGCAAAAATATCAGCAGGTTATGATGTGCGCATCCCTTCAGAGACCGAACTTTTGGGCAATGGAATGCTTGTAGAACCCTCAGAGAGCTTATTGCCAGAACGGAATACGAGTGTAAACCTTGGTGTAATGTATAGCCTTTTAGGTACATCAAAAAGTAATCTTCAACTGGAATTGAGTGGATTTTATATGCATCTAGAAGACATGATTCGCTTTACAAAAAGCCCTTGGGGAGGTGCTAAGTACCAAAACTTTGGAGAAATGCAAACCCTGGGCGTAGAGTTTGAAGCCAAGGCTGATATATTACCAACCTTATATAGTTATGGAAACATAACCTATCAAGATTTACGAGATGTAAGAGATTACGAAGAAAATAGTACGATCTCTAACCCTACTAAAGATATGCGAATGCCAAATATACCCTATCTATTTGCTAATGTAGGATTGGAATTCCATAAAGAAAACCTATTGGGAGGTACTGGACAAAATACACGCATTTTTGCTGACCTTGCTTTTGTGGAAGAATACCTTTACGACTTTGAAATGACAAACGACCAAAGGCGCATACCACGTAGTACTACAGTCGATTTAGGTTTTGAACATAGTTTTATGAATGAACGCCTATTTATTTCAGGAAAAATAAAGAACCTAACCGATGCAAATATCCTTTCTGAATTTAATAGACCATTACCCGGACGTGTTTTTGGGGTAAAACTGAGATACATTTTTAAATAACAATTAAATTTTAATACAATGAGAGAAATAAGTTCTAAAATGATGCTATTGCTAATGGGGATAATAGCAATAAGTAGTATAACAAGTTGTGAAAAAGATGATACATCATCCCCCGACGAACAAGATGCAAAATTCTTAATAGTAACTACTGTAAAAAATGCAGACGGAATGAGCGGTTCTTCTTACATGAAGTTAGTTCCCGATTTTTCTGGTGATATTGACAATTCAAACACTGTTCAAGTAACCTTTGGATCAGGCATAGGTATTAGAGGTAAAGACATTTTCGTATTTCCTTCTTTTGGAAAAGATGGGGACTATAATTTCCAAAAATATACTTACACTGGAACTACAAATTTAGGCGTACCAACAAAGTTGCCCTTAGCCCCAAATTCTGGAGCATCAAATGTCACAAAGATAAATGATGAAAAAATGTATGTTCCTGCCTACGGTATTGGTAAGGTTCTTATTATTAACCCTAAAACAATGAAAAAAATAGGCGAAATAGACCTTGCCGAATATGCCCATGGCGACAATAATCCAGATCCTGGGAACGGCATTATTCGTGATGGTTTATATTACCTTTGCTTAGACCAAGTCGGTGCAGATTATATGCCCTATGCAGACTATCACCAAGTAGATGTGGTTGTTATTGACCCTAAAACAGACAAAGTAAAAAAAGTAATTTCTGAAAAATCCACAAACTTATCTTTTCCAACACGACCAATGGATTTTGTAAAAGGTATGATTTTTACTGACGAGCAAAATGATATGTATATTGCTTGTGTGGGTAAATTTGGATATGATCCTACTTACCCCAATAATGGTTTTGTATGTATTCCTTCAGGAAAAACAGAGTTTGATGTATCTAAATCTTGGGATATTTCAAACACAACCATTGAAGGAACTGCCTACAAACCTACATCTATTTACAATTGCAAATATATTGGTAATGGCAAGCTAGTTGCCTATGTTGGTATTTTTGAATTGTTAGATATGACTAATCCTTATTCTTCAAAAAATACAATGGCTGTGCTAATTGATTTAAAGGACAAAACCATAAAACAAATAAAAGATATTCCTTTAACTGATGGACATAGCGTCTGTATTAGTTTGTATAAGGATCTTGTTATCATAGGATCTTACGGTAAAGATAAAGCAGGTTTTTTCAGCTATAACCCAACAACTGAAGAAGTGATACACAGGGTATCTACCATAGGAAATCCTACATCGTTTCACTATTTTAAATAAATTTCGCTAAAATAGTTACTGAAAGAAACATAAATTAGAAAGGTGTTCTGGATTAACTTATTGCCTACTTTTTTGTTTCAAGTTCACACTTTCAAATTCTAGTTTCCAACTTTCAACATTAAAGTTAAACACCCTGTTCTAAAAGCCTAACAGGTAGTAAAATAGAAATTGAAGGTAGTGATACAAAAATTGGGATTAAACTGATTAACCAGAGCACCCAAGAAGAAACGCCTATCCTAATGCAATCCATATTGGTTAACGATCCTTCAAAAATCACCTTTATTGTGCCCAATAGCTTAGTAAATGGCGATTACGCATTAGTGATTACAACACAATTTGGCAATTCGGGTAGCTTACTAAAAGAAGCACGAACTTATACGGTAGACTATATTCTAAATGTAATATCATACTCAATGAACTTATACGGTCTAAGATTAAGCACTTAGGCTGTATAAGATTAGAATCTTAGCTTATTTCAGGCTTTAATCTTACACAAGTTAAGCTTAAGGGTTTAGAGTATGTTAACTTAAGAGCAGAGAAAGAATAAGTAACGATAGGTGTTTAGAGAAGGCTCTCTTTAATACAATAAGGATTATCACGACTCAATAACTAGGCTACTGTTTCAATTACAACTATCAAAGAATGTTTAGACACTGATTAAATATGATTTTAAAAAGGTCTATTTAAGTTTACACATATCATTAAAATCTGCATCTGAATATATGTTGTTGTGTATAAAATTAGACTCGTAATACCGATAAGATAAATTAATGAGCCATAATTATACACAAATATTATTACGGGTGTTTTTCGATGTTCGGAACAGGCTATGATCTCACTAATTATTCAAAATGGTATAACATAAAACATCAATATTTAAAAATAATTGTTGTTTTTAAAAACCATAACATATAGGGATTGTTTAAGTAACTAAAAGTTGCGAACATTACAGTCTAATAAAGAACAGCGTTCAGATCATGCAAATACAAAAAGAAAACATCAAGAATATTATTTTAGAAGTGGCTCGTAATGAATTTTTTGCTAAAGGATTTAAGGGGGCTTCTATGCGAGTAATAGCTAAGAAAACGGGAGTAGGCTTAAGTAACATTTACAATTACTACAGTAATAAAGATGAAATATTATGCGAGGTTTTAAATCCCTTACTCGGTGAATTTAAAAGAATGAATAAGGATCATAACAGTCCAGAAAACATATCCTTAGATATTTTTAGATCAGAAGAGTTTAAGCGTAAGTATATAAATATGTTTATACATTTAATTAAAGGGTTTAGGGCTGAGCTTAAGTTATTATTATTCCATTCTCAGGGTTCTACTTTAGCAAATTTTAGAGATGAGTATATTGATCAAAATACAATTACAGGAATGGAGTATCGAACTAAAATGAAAGAAAAATACCCACAGTTAAATACAAATATCTCACATTTTTTTATGCACACAATTAGTTCCTGGTGGTTGAGTATTATAGGTGAGATTGCTACACATGACGATTTAAGTGATATTGAAATTGAAAACTTTATTTCGGAATATATTGTTTTTGTTACTGGAGGTTGGGAACGATTAATGGATGTGTAGAATTTACTTTTTTTTGAACAGGAATGAACACTGTTCTTTATTGATGATGAATGTACTGAGCTTTTATGATGTGGGATAGGTTAAAGTTTCAAAATTATTATTGGTGTAAAGATTGGACCGATTTTGATTCAATAATGATTTGTGTTGTGAGAGGGATTCTTATGACAATTCTTTTTTTGATTGTTTTTATACTGGTAAATGTAGTTGCGAGTGTCGTATATAATTGACAGTATTGAATGATAAATTATTATGTGTTTAAATATAATTAATAAACAATATGTAATATGAGCACACTATTAAAATTACAAAACTATGCTGGTGGTAGAAAAATTCTTTTACCCTTGTCCTTGTTCTTATCGGCTATAAGCTCTTTAGCAGGTATGTTACCATATATATTTATATGGTTTATTATAAAAGAGCTATTTCACATTGATGGGAATTATTCTCAAGTCCGTATTAACACTTATGCTTGGTGGGCAGTGGGAACAGCTGTGGGGAGTGTTATTTTGTATTTTATTGCTTTAACCCTTTCGCATTTGGCAGCTTTTAGAGTTGAAACCACTATGCGCTGGCAAGCTATGCAAAAAATAGTTCATATGCCTTTGGGTTTTTTCGATAATAATTCCAGTGGTCGTATCCGTAAAATTATTGACGATAATGCAAGTATTACTCATCTTTTTTTAGCTCATCAGTTACCCGACCTTGCAGGTTCTATTTTAATGCCTTTAACTGCAATAGTATTGATTTTTGTGTTTGATTGGCGTTTGGGATTAGCTTGTCTTGTACCAATTATAATAGCTATGGTGCTTATGAGCTTTATGATGGGTGATAAGGGAAAAAAATTCATGGAAAATTATATGACATCTCTCGAGAATATGAACACCGAAGCGGTAGAATATGTACGAGGAATTCCTGTAGTCAAGGTTTTTCAGCAGACTATCTTTTCATTTAAAAATTTTCATAATAGCATTATAAGCTATAAGAAAATGGTATTTGAATATACAAAAACGTGGGAAAATCCAATGTCAGTTAATACTGTTGTGATAAATGGTTTCGTGTTTTTTTTAGTTCCTGTAGCTATTTTG
Organism: Marinifilaceae bacterium; assembly: GCA_016744515.1. Classification (GTDB taxonomy): domain Bacteria; phylum Bacteroidota; class Bacteroidia; order Bacteroidales; family Marinifilaceae; genus Ancylomarina. The sequence goes on from JADGEF010000021.1 coordinate 14,753, forward strand.
TTGATTGGTTATTCTGGTGATTATGCACTCGTATTACTTAATTTGTTTTTATATATTTTATTAACCCCTGTTTTTTCTCAATGCATAATAAAGAGTATGTATATGAATCAAGCGCTTGGACAAGCAAAAGAAGCCGTAAATAGAATGGAGAGTTTGACAAATGTAGAGCCGCTTCAGTCGTCCGTTAATCCTAAAAGTATTACAGAATATAATATTTGCTTTAAGAATGTGTCTTTTAGTTATCCTGGAGCTAAAAATAAGGCAATAGACAATATTAGTTTTACTATTCCCGAAGGAAAAACGATTGCTTTAGTAGGCGCATCAGGTAGTGGAAAAACAACTATTGCAAGACTTGTTCCGCGGTTTTGGGATGCCGATACTGGGCAGGTTTGTATTGGAGGAATAGATGTGAAAGAGATTGATCATAAAGAATTGATGAATCACATTTCATTTGTTTTTCAGAATACCAAATTATTTAAAACAAGTTTGCTTGATAATATTAAATATGGGAATTCAAATGCAACAACCAAAGCTGTCGAATGGGCTGTCGATTTAGCACAATGTCGTGAGATTATAAACAAATTACCTGATGGATTAAATACTAAAATAGGTGTAGAAGGAACTTACCTTTCGGGCGGAGAACAGCAACGTATTGCTTTGGCACGAGCTATCTTAAAAGATGCTCCCATCGTAGTGTTAGATGAAGCGACTGCTTTTACCGATCCAGAGAACGAACATTTAATACAAAAAGCGCTTGGTAAATTGACTAAAGGGAAAACAGTACTTCTAATTGCTCATCGACTTACCAGCGTAATGGATGCAGATATTATTCTTGTAATAGACGAAAGTAAAATTGCAGAGCAAGGAAGTCATCATGAATTATTAAGCAAACAAGGAATCTACTCGAAAATGTGGAATGAATATCAACAATCTATAAAATGGACAATAGGAAAGGAGACTCAACATGTTTAATCTATTAGAAAAACGATTTGCCCTTACACACAAAGGGGCAAAGGATTTCACCAAAGGCGTATTTTTCACAACGCTTCTCGATATAGTGCTAATGTTTCCAGCAGTTTTCGTTTTCTTATTTCTTGAAGACTACATACGTCCTATTATAAACCCTTCGGCGACTATTACTAATGGTTTGTGGTATTATACATTGCTCGGTGTAATATTTATGATAATAATGTGGCTAATTGCCCGACTTCAATATCGAAGCACATTTACTACCGTGTATGATGAAAGTGCCAATCGCCGCATTTCTTTGGCTGAAAAGCTACGTAAATTACCCTTAGCCTTTTTTGGTGAAAAAAATCTGTCAGATCTCACTTCAACAATAATGGACGATAGTACTGAGTTGGAACATACCTTTTCACATGCTGTACCACAACTGTTTGCATCCATTATTAGTCTGGTTTTAATAGCTATTGGGATGTTTTTTTACAATTGGCAACTAGCATTAGCATTGTTTTGGGTTGTGCCTTTGGCAGCTATGGTTATTATTTTAGCTAAAAGAATATTACGTCAGGAATTTCAAGTCACTTATCAGAAAAAAAGAGATGTAAGTGAGCAAATTCAGGAAGGACTGGATACGATTCAGGAAATAAAATCCTATAATCGAGAAGATACTTATTTGAATGAATTACAACAAAATCTCAATATTTATGAAAAACAATTAATAAGAGGAGAATTGCTGGCTGGTGGTTTGGTGAATACATCACAAAGCTTACTAAAACTAGGCTTGGCAAGCGTTATTATTGTTGGGATTCAACTCCTTTCATCTGGAACAATTGATTTGTTTATGTACCTTATATTTTTGGTGATAGCTTCGCGGATTTACAGTCCTGTGAATGAAGTTTTTAATAATTTGGCTGCCTTGTTTTATCTTGATATTCGAATTAATAGGATGAACGAGATGGAAGCTTTACCAATTCAGCAAGGTAAAACCGATTATAAACCACAGAATTTTGATATTGTATTTAAAGATGTGAGTTTCTCGTACGAGACGGGTAAGCAGGTTTTGCAAAATGTTTCGTTTACAGCCAAACAGGGTGAAGTAACAGCTTTGGTTGGTCCTTCAGGAGGTGGAAAAAGCACATCGGCTAAACTTGCCGCCCGCTTTTGGGATATTGATAAAGGAAAAATTTTACTTGGAGGTCATGATATTAGCAAAATAGACCCTGAAACATTGCTTCAAAATTATTCTGTTGTATTTCAGGATGTCGTGCTATTTAATTCCAGTGTAATAGACAATATTCGCATAGGAAGAAAAGATGCGACTGATGAAGAAGTAATACAAATCGCAAAATTGGCACAATGTGATGAGTTTGTTAATAAAATGCCTGATGGTTACCATAGTATTATTGGTGAAAACGGTGAAACTCTTTCGGGGGGTGAACGACAACGTATTTCAATAGCTCGAGCCTTGCTTAAAGATGCTCCTATTGTTTTGTTAGATGAAGCCACTGCATCGCTCGATGTAGAAAATGAAACTAAAATACAAGAAGGTATCTCAGAATTGGTACGCAACAAAACAGTTTTAATTATTGCTCATCGTATGCGAACCATTGCCAATGCTGATAAAATTGTTGTATTAGAAAATGGTAGAGTTGCAGAATGCGGAAGTCCTGAAAATTTAAAAAAACAAAATGGGGTGTTTGCAAAGATGCTTGAAAGACAAATGGGGAAGTAAATTTTAAAAAAATGAAACTGACAATTTAAACTGAAGAAATAAACATATATAGCATGAAACAAGAATCTAATTATAGCGAAAGCGAACATAGTCACCATCATCACACAAATAATTTACGTGGAAAGAAATTATTATGGGTAGCACTATTGAATTTTTCCATTACACTGGTTCAAATTATCGGTGGGCTAATTTCTAATAGTCTTTCCTTACTTTCCGATGCTTTGCATAATTTGGGTGATTCGTCAGCAATTTTCATCGCATTTTTAGCTGGGAAAAAAAGTCATAAAGCTCCAGATGAACAAAATACTTTTGGATATAAACGTATTGAGATATTAGCAGCCTTATTTAATGCTGTAGTACTTATTTCAATATGTGTTTTTTTATTTTTCGAAGCCTACGAACGCTTTATGAATCCACAACCAATAAAAGGAAAAATCATGTTTGTAGTTGCTACATTTGGTTTGTTGGCAAATCTGATTTCAGTACTTGTTTTAAGTAAAGACAAAGACCACAACCTAAATGTGAAAGCTGCTTATTTACACTTAATGGGCGATACACTTTCATCTGTAGCTGTAATTATTGGGGGTATTGCCATTTGGCTTTACGATGCTTTTTGGATCGATCCGCTGATTACAGTTTTGGTGGGAATGTATATTCTTTATCATACCTGGGGTGTTGTAAAACAAACGGTTGACATATTAATGCAAAGCACACCTTCTGATATTAATATAAAAGAGCTTAAACAAAAAGTAGAAAAAATTGATGAAATTGAGAATATTCACCACTTGCATGTTTGGAAACTCGATGATAAACAAATCCATTTAGAAGCACACATCAATCTCAAGAATAATGTTGATATGCTTAAAATGATGCAGATAAAAGAAAAAGTAGAATATCTGCTTAAGGAACATTTTCATATTAATCATATTGTACTGCAAGTCGGATACAATTGTTGTCTAAAAGACAATCAACTTATAAAAACAATTTCAAATAATCATCAAAATATATAGTTATGACTAAATTATCAAATTTAGGATTCGGAGAAATACACAATTTACTTTATAAGAGTTATCTCCCCAACATTATAAATGCAGCTGTAGAAGTTTCAGTATTTGAAACCTTACTGAGTGGAGCGTTGAGCGATATTGAATTAGCAGAGAAGCTAAATATTGATAAACGAATTACCGAATCATTATTAAAAGTCCTGTTAAGTATAAATTTTTTGCAAAATCAGGATGGTAAATACAGTCTAACAGCACAATCAAAAGAATATTTAACTCAATGTTCGGATGTTAACCAACTAAAAGCAATAAAAGGATTTGTTGTAAACGAAGGTCCATTTTGCAAATTAACTCAAGCATTAAAAGGAGATATTCCAAAATTTGAGCAAAATATGTGGAGTAGCGAAGAATCCGTAAAAGATATAGAGCAAGGTTCTAAAGCAGGGGCAATACAAAATGTCGTTGCTTTTGCTAAAGAAATTCCTGAATTTAGAAATGCTAGACGAATGTGCGATTTTGCTGGGAATTCGGGTTACTATTCGTTTGCCTTATTAAATGAGAATAAGGAGCTATATGCTTCTGTTTATGATTTGAAAGATGTTTGCAAAATAGCTCGTGAAATTAAAAAAGATGAGCCTGATTTTAATCGTATCTCGTACCACGATTTTGACTTAACAAAAGAAGACGATTTTGGAGCAGATTATGATTTTTTCTTTAGTTCACATTATTTATATAAATACGGAAACACAGAAGAATCTCTTACAGCAATCTTAAAAAAGATTAACAAATCGATGAAAGTAGGTGGTTTATTTGTTTCGAATCATATGTCGGGAGATTTTAATGTAGAAACGGAAACAACAATTTCTATTATAGAATTAATGACCAGAGCCATGGGATTTCCTAGTCACTGTATTCCCAAAGAAATTTTTAAACGTGCATTAAGCAAAGCGGGCTTTGGTAAATTCCTTATTAAAGAACCCAATTTCACATTAGATTATCCAACTTTACTTCTATCTGCTATTAAGATGAAAGAATTTTAATAAGGAAGAAATGGTTGATACCAAGAACTTAATAGCTATTTAAAGATTTAATCATAATAAAAGGAGAGTATGAGTATGAAAATTAGATCATTACAGAAAGTAAGCTTTGATAGAATATTTAAGGCTTTTAGGAGTGCTTTTGAGGATTATGAAGTCCAATTGAATAAAAACCAATTGAAAGATATGTTAAAAAGAAGAGGGTTTGTTTCTTCCCTGTCTTTTGCTGCATTTGAAGGTGAAGATATTGTTTCTTTTACTCTAAATGGAATAGGTGTTTTTAATGGGCAAAAAGCTGCATATGATATAGGCACAGGAACAATAAAGGAATTTAGAAAAAAAGGGCTTGTATCTGAAATTTTTAATTATTCATTACCCTTTTTAAAAGAAGCTGTTATTCAGACTTACATTCTTGAAGTATTGCAACACAATTCAAAAGCAATATCTGCATATCAAAATATAGGCTTTAAAGTTAGCAGAGAGTTTAATTACTATATTCAGAAAAATGAAGAAGTTAGACTAGAGAACCCAATACTTGATTCATCTTACCGTATTCAGCAAATTAAATTACCTCCAGGTAATTTAATCACTAAATTTTGGGATTTTACACCATCTTGGCAAAATAGTTTAATTTCTATAAAAAGAGAACCAAATAATTTTAAAGTGTTTGGAGTCTTTATGAAGCAAAAACTAATTGGATATAGCGTTTTAGAACCTAATTCGGGTGATCTGGCACAAATTGCTGTGGATTCTGAATTTAGAAGAAAGGGAATAGCCTCATACATGTTAAAGGAAATCTTACAATACAACAAACACCATTCAATTAAAATATTAAATATACAGGCTGATTGTAAATCGATATCAGATTTTTTAAAATCTATAGATGTTTTATTAGCGGGAAAGCAGTTTGAGATGTTGAAACAACTATAAAAAGTTGGAAGAGATCGGTTGCAAATCCACTATTGAAGAATAAACTTATTGCCCTATTAGTTCAAGAGAAGACAGGTTTTTCTGTAATAAAGTAGAGGGAAATTTAAACATAAAATGATTGGCGAAGAATTATTGCAGGCTTATTATTATTATCTAAATTATTGAACAAAAACATTAACCCTTAGTGAAAACAACTTTTAAAAATACAACAATAAAAACCATTACCTTTTTAATGATAGGAGTAATGGGATTGTTTATTACTAATAAGCTTGTTTTTTCACACCTTCATAAACTTGATGACGGAACAATTATTGAACACGCACATCCTTATAATAGGTCAACCGATTCAGGTCCATACAAGTCACATCATCATACAAAATCGGAATTATTATTTTTTCAAAATTTGAGAATCATTTTTCCTATCATATTTTCAATTTTTGTTGTAATTCCAATTGTTAAAGAAAGAAGCTTTTATTTTTTTATAGTTGTAAGACAGGCTTTGAATTCTATAATTATTTATAAAGGCAGAGCACCTCCAATTTTATCATATTAACTTATTTTTTATTTAAAAATCAATCATTTTGTTTTAGTGTTATTCACAGAAGTGAATATTTATCACTTAAAATCGAACTTATAGTTAATTACGATACTATGAAAAATAAATGTGTTTTTTTGACAATATTTTTATTGTCTTTTGTACAACTAAATTTTGCACAAAAAATTAAAACCGATGCCAATATTGTTGGGCATGTTGTTGGCAATGGCGAACATATTTCTTTTGCAACAGTAAGTGTAAAAGGAACAACAATTGGAACAACAACAGATGAGACTGGACATTTCCAATTAATTAATTTACCTGAAGGTTCTATGGTAATTATAGCACAATCATTAGGTTATAAACCTCAGGAAAAAGAGATAATAAATAAAGCAGGAGAAACCAAAGAACTGAAATTCGAATTAGAGCAAGATGTTTTAAGTCTCGAACAAGTTGTAATTACAGGTGATCGAAATGCTACAAACAGAATAGAATCTTCAACTATTGTAAATACAATTACACCGAAGTTATTTGCTACGACACAGTCGGTAACACTTAGCGAGGGCTTGAATTTTTGCCTAGGTTTAAGAATGGAGAACAATTGTCAAAATTGTGGTTTTTCTCAAATTCGAATGAATGGAATGGAAGGACCTTATTCACAAATATTAATAAATAGTCGTCCAATTTTTAGTGGATTAGCAGGAGTTTATGGCTTGGAGCTAATTCCTTCAAGTATGATAGAACGTGTTGAAGTTGTTCGTGGTGGAGGATCTGCTCTATATGGTAGTAATGCTATTGCAGGTACTATAAATCTGATTCTTAAGGATCCTATAAATAATTCTTATGAGTTTGGAGTAAATACTGGGCTGATTGGAGTTGGGCTAGATGATTCTGGAGATTCAGCACAAGATTATTCTATTAATTTTAATACATCATTAGTTTCTGCCAATAACAAAACGGGTATGTCTTTATATGGATTTTATCGCGATAGAGATTCTTTTGATGCCAACAATGATGATTTTTCCGAAATAGCATCTTTAAAAAACACAACAATAGGAACTCGTTTATATCATCGTTTTGGTATAAGAAGTAAATTGACAGCTGACTTTTTTAATATTAAAGAAGACAGACGTGGAGGAGACAGGTTTAATTATCCAGCTCATGAAGCAAATATTGCTGAAGCGTTAAAGCACAACCTTACAACAGGAGCATTAACTTACGAACAATTTTTTAGAGAAAATGATTTATTTTCAATTTACGTTTCAGGGCAAAGAGTAAATAGAGATTCTTATTACGGAGCCAATAAGTCATTAAGTGATTATGGAAACACCAAAGATTTTTCTTATACTGTAGGAACTCAGTATAATGCAAAATTGGGAAGGTCAAATTTAATTGTTGGAATTGAGAATGATGGCGCCTGCTTAAAAGATAAAAAATTAGGTTATCTTGATATTGAAAATGCTGTAATTATTAATGATTTGATTGATAATATTCCGCATACCGATAATGTTATTGTTGCTGATCAAACTACTAATACTACTGGATTGTTTGCTCAATACGAAATAAATTGGAATAAATTCAAAATTTCTGCAGGAGCTCGTTTTGATCATTATAAAGTAGAAGATAAAGAACATTCTGGATCTGATAAATCGGGAGACGTATTTAGTCCACGGCTTACCTTTAAGTATGACATAAAAGAGTATTTGCAAGCCCGAGTAAGTTATTCGCAAGGCTATCGTGCCCCACAAATTTTTGATGAAGACTTGCATATTGAAACATCTGGTTCAAGAAAAGTTATTCATAAAAATAGTTCTGATTTAGAACAAGAAACAAGTCATAGCTATATGGCATCTTTCGATTTTAATAAAAAATTAGGGAAAGTATATGTAGGTTTATTAGTAGAAGGTTTTTACACGAAATTAAATGACCCTTTTGCCAATGAATATAGCGATCCTGATGAGAATGGAACTATTATTTACACACGAGTTAATGCTGAAGAAGGGGCAAAAGTAAAAGGTATAAATCTTGAGTTAAATGTAGTTCCAAGTAATGAGTTTTCTATAAAATCTGGTTTTACTATACAAAATAGCAAGTATGAACAAGCTCAGGAGTTTAATGAGAAGAAATTCTTTAGAACACCCGAAAATTATGGATACTTAACATTAGACTTACAAGCATCAAAAAAATGGGGTTTTTCCTCAACAGTAAATTATACAGGAAAAATGCTTGTCCCTTATTTTGGCTTACAAATACCTAATCCTGATGACGGAGAGTTGAGAGAATCTGAAGACTTTTTTGATTTTGGATGCAAATTACGTTACAATATGAAGTTGAACGGAGCAACATTACAACTTTTTACTGGAGCTAAAAATATATTTAATTCATATCAAGATGATTTTGATAGTTCAGTTGATCGAGATCCAGGATATATTTATGGTCCAATGAATCCACGAACTATTTATTTTGGTTTGAAAATTGGAAATTTAATTAAATAATTAACTATTGATAGGTATCTGTTTTCGTAAAATGTGAAACAGATACCTGTTAATACTATAGTCATTCTGGAATATTTTTTTTGAACAAAACAGAACGCTGTTCTTTATTGTTTGTAAATAATTAAAAATAGTATAGTATGAAAATTCAAAAAATTAATAATTGGTTTGAACGAAGAGCCACGGGTATAATAAAAAATCGTTGGGGCATCATTATTTTATTTGTTGCTATAGTGGGGGCATCATTTCTTGGTTTAAAAAATTTGGTTATGGACTCATCATGGGATAGTTATTTTCTAGAAAATGATCCTATGTTGTTGAAAACTGATGAGTTTAAAGACATTTTTGGTAATGATAGTTATGTTGCTGTGCTTACCGAATGTGACAATTCCTTTACAAAAGAATCATTGGAACTTATTCGTGAACTTTCAAATGAACTGCTTGATAGTATTTCGTATGCAGATAAAATAACGTCACTTACCGATATCGAATTTATGGTGGGAACAGAGTATGGAATGCAAATTGAGCAGATTGTTCCCGAGATAATACCTTCGGATAAGCAAAGTTTGAAAATAATTAAAGACAAAGCCTTTTGCAAACCAAATATTGCAAGACGATTAGTATCAAAGGATGGTCGGCTTTCATGGGTTATTTTAAAACTCCGCACTTTTCCCGAAGATTCTGTTTGGATGAAAACAAATCATAATTCTATAGAATATTTTACTGGAGAAGAAACTGATAAAATTATAAAAAAAGATAAGTATAAGGCGATATCTCCAAGAGCTACAGGCTTGCCTTACTTGAATTATAAAAAGCAAAATTATTTTGGAGCAGAAACGGGTAGAGTGATGGGAATTGCTTTATTATTAGCGATTATTGTGTTGGTGTTTGCCACCCAATCATTTCGGGGTGTACTAGGTCCCTTATTAACGTCGGTAAGTTCTATCGTAATTATTTATGGAATATTTGGATATGTTGGTTATGCTATTAACAGCTCAATGATGTCTGTTCCCATTCTGCTCTCGTTTGCTGTTGCTATTGCTTATAATATTCATCTTTTTTCATTCTTTAAAAAGCAATTTACTTTTCATGGGAAAAGAAAAAAAGCGATTATCGAATCTGTTAAAGAAATGGGATGGCCTATTATGTTTTCAGCACTTACAACTATGGCTGCCTTACTTACATTCTTGATTATTCCCATGGCTCCTTTGCGTTTTGTTGGGCTTGCTACATCAGCTTGTGTATTACTTACATTCCTCATAGTTTTGTTGTTTATGCCAGCTTTATTAAGTTTTGGGAAAGACAAAAAACCAAATCCTATAATCAGGGAAAAAGGAGGTCGTTGGCTCGATCGTAAAATGGGTGATTTGGGAGCATTTGTATTTTCACATTCTAAAGGTATTGTAGTCGTTTTCATTATCCTATCTGTTTTTTTTGCAATTGGCATAACAAAAGTAGAATCGGCTTTTGATCTTGAAAAAACCATGGGGCGTAAAATTCCTTATGTAAAAGATATTCTTCATATCAGTGAATCGGAATTGGGATCGATATATTCGTACGATTTACTGATCGAATTTTCTGAAGATGGGAAGGCTAAACAACCTGAAAGTTTAAAGAAATTAGATGAAATAGCAGGATATGTAGAAAATTATGAGCTTACAAAGCGAACAACATCAATTCTTGATATTTTAAAAGATTTGAACCAGACATTAAATGAAAATCAGGAAACTTACTATCGTATTCCCGAGAATGAAAATCAGGTTGCTCAAATGCTACTCTTATACGAAAATTCAGGAGGAACAGAATCGGAATATTGGATTGATTACGATTATAAACGCTTGCGCTTAATGGTTGAGTTATCAACTTATAATTCTCGTGAATCAGAAAGAGAATTACAAGAGATTCAGGAAAAAGCCTTGGAACTATTCCCTGGTGCAACGGTAACTGTAGTTGGAAGTGTTCCGCAGTTTACGACTATGATGCAATATGTCGTAAAAGGACAGATACAATCATTTATTTTAGCATTAGTTATTGTTATGCTTCTTTTAATGTTTGTTTTTGGAAGTGTACGAATAGGATTAATAGGATTGATTCCGAATATTGCTCCAGCACTTGTTGTAGGAGGTGTAATGGGATGGTTAGATATACCTCTTGATATGATGACTGCAACTATTATTCCAATGATACTGGGCTTAGCGGTGGATGATACGATTCATTTTATTAACCATGGTCATTTGGAATTTACCAAAACAGGAAATTATAAAAAATCGATTATCAGATCATTCAGAACAGTTGGTGTGGCTTTGGTATTGTCAACTTTGGTAATATCAGCTAATTTCTTGGTTTATACGACATCTACGGCCTTACAATATTTCAATTTAGGAATACTTGCTATTATGGGAATGTTAGCGGCTTTACTTTCTGATCTGTTTATTACTCCAATATTATTTAAAAGGTTTAAAATATTTGGAAAAGAAGAGTGTGTTAATTGATAATTAATAGTGGATAATTGATGGTAATGATATCTTATAAACTATCAATTATCTTTTTTAAAGTTTTAATCAGAAAGGAAAAAGATGTTTGAATTTAATTTTTCAATAGAAAATGGATGGATATTGAGCCTTATTTTTTTATTAATCTCATATGTTCCCATGATTTTTGGAGGCAAAGGAGCAAAACGATTGGTTAATTTTTCATGGATGAATAAAAGAGGTAAAGTGCTGTCATTCATTATTTTGATATTGTTTTTGCTTATTGTTATTTTGCCTATTTTTAATCGAATTACTAATAATGAGATATCTATAATTATTGGGTTTATTTTGTATGCTATTGGAGCAATAGGAATAATAACTAGTTATATTAATTATTTCACAACACCTTTAAATCAATTGATAGTGAGGGGAATGTACAGGATGTCTCGGAATCCTATCTATGTGTTTACCTTAATTTCTTTTATTGGGATTGCTGTTTTATGTGAATCATTTTTATTGGGTTTTTTATTTCTGATTTATTCTATTATTCAGCATCCCATTATTAAGGAAGAAGAACGATTTTGTGAAAATAATTTTGGAGAGGAATACGAGATATACAAAAAACACACAAGACGATATCTATAGGGAGAGGATTATTGATCTCAAGTTGAGCGGTTTTTGCTCAACTTGGGTGATAATAAAACTTCTGGTTAAAAATTGAGTTTATGATTAAAGATATATTTGAAATACTGATAGCCTGTGCCGAAAATGCCTTTTTACAAGTTGGTGTTTTTGTAGGTGCCGTACTCTTATTGTTTGGGTTTATTAATTACAAACGTCAAGGTAAATTTGTGCAATCGCTGGAGAATTCTAAAAGATGGCAGCCTATATTTGGTTCTTTATTAGGACTATCACCTGGTTGTGGTGGAGCTATATTTGTGATGCCTCTCTACTTAAAAGGAACCGTAACTTTTGGTACAGTGGTGGCTACTTTAATTGCTACTATGGGCGATTCTGCTTTTGTATTGATATCAACACTTCCTAAAAAATACCTTTTGGTGTCTTTAATAAGTATAATTGTGGCTATAGTTACAGGTTATATTGTTGATAAGCTAAATATTGATAAAAGATTTATCCAAAGAAAAAAGCTTTTAATAAATGAGTTAGAAAAGAAAAAAAATCAACATGAAATTTTGGAAAAAGAACTTGTAGCAAAGGGACTTCATCAGGATTGTATGTGTCATATCGGACATAAAGAAGGTGATAATATTGATATTCTTTTGCACCATCAGCAAAAACAGGAACCGAAATGGGTGCATGCATTTACCCATAAGTGTGCTTATAAAGCATTTTGGATACTTGCAAGCATAGGCTTGGTACTCGGGATATTATTGCTTTTTCAGATTAATGTAAATACAAGCATCAAAATACCCTATTTAGGACTCATTATTGGTATTGCTGGAACATTATTTTCGGCAGTGTATATGATTATCAACAAAAAATTTGTGAAAAATGATACTCACGAAGAAGAAGAAAGTAAGATATTCTCTCTGAAAGAAACCCTGATACACAGTGCTGAAGATACTGCTTTTGTAAACACATGGGTATTTGTTGCTTATGTAATTTATGAAATAGCAGTTTATGCTGTTGGTGGAGAACCGGTTGTTCGCGAATGGATGACTTCGGCAGGTGTTATTTCCGTAATAATTGGTGCAGCAATAGGTTTAATCCCTGGGTGTGGACCTCAAATAATTTTTGTATCTCTTTATGCACAAGGTCTGTTACCTTTTTCAGCATTATTGGCAAATGCTCTTTCGCAAGATGGCGATGCTTTATTCCCATTGCTTGCTATTGATAAAAAATCATCTTTAATCGCAACAATTATCACAACAATTCCTGCTTTAATAGTAGGACTAACTGTTTACTATTTTTTTAATGGCTAAAAAAGTTATGTGGAAAATTCTTGTTGCATATTGTTCATAATCAGTTTTTATTAAAAGAAATGTTAATAATTTTGATAGAATAACAAATCATGATGCCTTTTAATAAAGGCAAATAAAGTTGAATACCTTAATTACGATGGAAGTATTATTCAATAGATCGTGAGATATGAGAATAAAGACATGAGATTGATTTACAAACTACTTGTAATCAGAATATTGCAATAAGCGCAATGAATCGCAAATAGGCTTATTATCAAATACTTATAAAACCTTACCGAACTATTGTTATTGATACACCAAATATATATGGAAAACCAGTTCTCAAAATCGTAAAGTTTCTTGAAAAGAGTAAAGATAAATTCCAAATTAACTAAACATTAAGTTAATCATTATAAGATGAATAAAAATTATTTAGACAAGCAATTTGAATTGAGATATTTTGAGATGAATGAATTTGGAGTTGCTTCGCCAACGTCTATTTTAACTTTATTAGAAGAAACTGCCGCTGATCATTGTTGTTTGATAAATCATAGTTTAGATCAATTAGCAGAACAGAATATTGGATGGATTTTAATTTCAGGATATATGCAAATAGAACGCTATCCAGCTTATAGAGAAAAAATTACAGTTAGAACATGGTTGTCGAAATATTCAAATATTAAGGGATTTAGAGAAAATATTATTTATGACGAGCAAGGTCTTATTATTGGAAGAGCTAAAGGTCTGTGGGTTTTCTTTGACATCGAAAAAAGGAGACCTATTCAAATATTTAATGATATAAAAAATAGTTGGTCTTTTAAAAGTGAAGAATGTATAAATTATAATATAGCTAAAAAAATTAATGCAATTGATTCTGCAAATTATACAAGGATATTTAAAGTCAATCGCTATGATACAGATAAGAATAAGCATGTAAACAATATTAGATATTTACAATGGGCAATTGAGTCAGTTCCTGACGAGATTATTAATAATTATTATTTGTTCTCTATAGACGGCCGATTTGTTGCTGAAGCTCAATATGATGATACAATAATTTCTTTAGCTGAAGAGGATGGTATAGACACATCATTTTTACATACAATTAAAATTCAAAATAATAATAAAGTATGTGCAATAGCCAAAACAGTATGGAAGAAAATCGAAACATGAACGCACAATAGATAAAATAGCTATGCAGAAAATTCTTATTACATATTATTCAGAATCAGATTCTACTAAATAAATTGCTAAAATAATTTTTGATACAATAATATGAAAGGTACTTGTGTGAAATGTTTGTGCGCTAGTAGCTGTCTGACAGCAAGTTATGTGTAGAGGGTTGTAGAGATGTTGTCGCAAGAAGAAAATAACAAGACTATAAATTAGAATAATTAACAATTAAACATAAAGACAATGAAGTATTTTAAATTTCAAATTTTCGTAGCCATGGTGTTATTGGTAACTATAAGTGCATCGGCACAATCGCTTACAGGTCGTGATATTATGCAAAAAGTTGATGACCGTCCAGATGGTGATACGCGATTTATGGAGATGACAATGAAGTTAATAAACAAACGGAAGCGTATTCGTGAAAGAAATGTAGAATCATATTCTATGGATATAGGAAAGGACAAGAAAACCATCATGTTTTTTTTATATCCGGGTGATGTAAAAGGAACAGGTTTTCTTACCTGGGATTACGATGAGATTGACAGAGACGACGACAAGTGGCTCTATTTGCCAGCTATGAAAAAAACGCGTCGTATTAGTGGTACATCGGCGAAAGCTGATTATTTTATGGGAACTGATTTTACTTATGACGATATGGGAAGCCGTAATATTGATGAAGATATTCATAAGCTTTTACGGGAGGAAACTATTGACGGACATAAGTGTTGGGTAATAGAGTCGACATCTAAAGACAGTCGTGATATTTATTCAAAAAAAATATCATGGATTAGGATAGATTGTCTAATTGCATTAAAAGTAGAGTATTACGATAAACTGAGTAAATTACATCGTCAACTTTCTCTTTCAAATATAGAAAAAATTGATGGTTTTTGGATTGCAAAAAAATTGGTAATGAAAAATGTTCAGACATATCATGAAACCATAATGGAAAAAATAAACCCCAAATTTAATGTGCCCATTCAGAAAGGTTTATTTACTGTTCAGAAACTTGAGGATGGAGAGTTTTAAGCATAAGATTTTTGGAAATTTCGATTTGCTTTTATTTGTTTCTTTCACTAATCTATAATTAATATTGGTTTAGTGTAAAATTTATTGGTATGCTAATGATTAAAGGAGTCGGTTTAGTCGTTTCGAGAAAACAAGCTGTAGCCTTTAGTTTAGCTATTGGTTAGCAGTTTAAATTATTATGTGGTAAATAAGATAAATACAAACAGATGAAAAAACACAACTATATACTTTTGTTCTTTTTTTTGCCTTTACTTCTAAATGCACAAAATAATAAAGATAATAAGATGAAATTCAATGGTTTTGTTGATACTTATCATGCAGTAAGAAGTAAGAGCCCGAACGATTTCATTAGCTCCAGAAGCAGGTTAAGGGGAGAACTAAAAGTAAGAGAAGGAAATTCGTATTTGTATTCTTCCTTTAATATTGAAGAAAATAGTGTCTTGGAAAATCAATCAGGTTTTGAATTAAAGGAGGCTTATTTAAACTATAGTTCCGATAATTGGAACATAAGAGCTGGACGACAAATAATTATTTGGGGAGCTGCCGATGGCGTTCGAATTACCGACCTGCTTTCACCAATGGATTATACTGAGTTTCTGGCTCGTGATTACGATGATATCCGTATGCCTATTGATGCCTTTAGGTTTCGGTATTTTAAAAATAATATGAAATTGGATTTTGTTTTAGTCCCTACAGTTACACCTTTTATAATACCAGTTAATTATGAAAATCCGTGGGCATTTAAATTTTCAAATTTAACGAAGAATATAAAAATATTAAAAGAAAATAAACCCGAAAAAAAAATTGCCAATAGTGAGATTGGTATGCGTTTGAGTTATGCTCTTCCAGGTATCGATTTTTCTTTGGCAGGACTTTATACCTGGGATAAAATGCCTATTCTAAGGAGTAAAATGATTAGAGATACTTTATTTGTAAATCCTGAATATCATAGAATGACTTTTCTGGGGGGAGATATTTCAAAACCACTAGGACAGTTTGTTTTTAGGGGGGAAGTAGCAGTAAATTTCACAAAACACTTCCTGTGTACAGAGATTGAAGATAAATTGGATCGTAAAAACACAATAAACTATTTATTGGGTATAGATTGGTATCCAGCAGGAGAATGGACAATTATGACACAATTTTCCTGCGAGAGTATTTTGAATTATTCACAGAAAATACGACAAGAGGAACACAAATCTCTTATTACTAATAAAGTATCGAAGAAGTTATTTAATAGTAGTTTGGAGATTTCTGATTTTACTTACTATGATGTAAATAATAATGCTTTTTTTAGTCGTTTTTCTTCGGATTATTCTCTTTCTGATCAAATACATTTATGTGTAGGATACGATTGGTTTCATGGCGATAAAGGAATGTTTGGAATGTACAAAGATAACTCAGAGATGTGGATTAAAGCAAAGTATAGTTTTTAATACGATTTATTAATGATCAGCATTTAGATATGCCAAAGTATAATCGGAATCATAAATTCTGGCAAAGCAATTATCACGATCATATTATTCGAGATGAGCAGGAATATTATCGAGTAGTAAAATATATTATAGAAAATCCCAAGAAATGGGAACAGGATAAATCCCAAAAATGAATATCTTCAAGACCTGAATTTAACCCAAAAGGAAAGCTAATGAAATTGATCTGTATATCGGATACACATGGTAGGCATCGTGAGGTAGATTTGTCGTCGGCTGATATGATTATTCATGCAGGAGATATGAGTAAGAATGGGACTAAAGAGCAGATTCAAGATTTTATCGACTGGTTTTCTTCACTTGATTATCAGTATAAAATATTGGTTGCTGGTAACCACGATTTCTTTTTTGAGCAAGCTACTTCGAAAGAGATTAAAAAGATGATACCTGAAGGCGTTATTTATTTGTGCGATTCGGGTGTTGATATTGAAGGGATTAAGTTTTGGGGATCGCCAGTTCAACCCTTGTTTCAGAATTGGGCTTTTAACCGTAGTGCAAAGAGTATTTGTAAGCATTGGAACGAGATACCTAACGACACGGATATTTTAATTACTCATGTACCGCCACAGAATATTTTGGATAAGAATGGGAGAGAGGAATTATGCGGTTGTCCGAATCTCACTCCTCGAGTTAAAGAGATAAAACCACGCTATCATATTTTTGGTCATATACACGAAAGCTATGGTAGGCTCGAAGAGGATGGTGTAAGCTATATTAATTGCAGCAACCTTAATCACCTGTACGAATATGCAAATAAGCCCATTTTACTTGATATCAATTTATAATAAAGATGTTATCTTCAAGTTTGAAGAATTTCTATACACGCTAATATGATGGATAAAAAAAGCAATAAGTTTATTTATAGTATTGTGATGCCAACTATACTTGCTATCAGTATGTTCGTGGTGTCATTTTATGTGATTATAATTCCTTTTTTCGAGCAAAGTATGATGGATCGTAAAAAGGAGATGCTAAGTGAACTGACCAATACGGCTTGGAGTGTTTTGGCTGAATATAAGGATGCCTACGAGAGTGGCTCATTATCCATTAAGGAGGCACAAGATGGAGCGGCGGCTCAAATTGAGAAAATGAGGTATGGTAAGGAGCAGAAGGATTATTTCTGGATTATTTCATCAAGCCCTACCATGATTATGCACCCTTACAGACCTGAACTAAATGGTAAGGACATGTCTAATTTTGAGGACAGCCATGAAAATAAACTTTTTGTGGATGCTGTTAAATTGGTAAAGGATAAAGGCTATGGTACGATTAAATACTATTGGCAATGGAAAGACGATGCCTCTAAGGTTGTGCCTAAACTATCGTATGTAAAAGCTTTTGAAGACTGGAATTGGATTATTGGTACAGGTATTTATCTCGATGATGTGAAACTTGAGATTAAGAATTTAAAGAAATCCTTATTTAGGGTTTCATTCATAATCGTTCTCCTGATGGTTCTTATTCTTGTATATATTCTTCGTCAGAGTAAGGCAATAGAAGACAAGAGAGTAAAGGCTGAGGAGCAGTTGAGGTTATCTATTCAAAAATACAAAAGCCTTGTTGATGCCTCTACAGAAGGCACCTTGATGCTGGTAAATGGCAAAGTGGTGTTTTCAAATATCAAATTCATAAGTTTACTGAAGGATGAAGATGAAGTGTTAATTGGAACTGAATTTTCGAGCTTATTTGGAAAAAGTTGGGACGAAATGCTTTCGATGATTACGAACCCTAAGAAAACGTATATCTTCGAAACAGAATTGCTGAATGCCAAAGCGGGTATGGAGAATGTGGTTATATCGGTTACTCAAATTACCCAGTCGGGACAAATTGGCTACATTCTAACTGTAAAAAATGTGACTGAGCATAAACGACTAAGGTTAGATGCTCAGAAAATATCAGATGATATTCAGTTATCCTTGCAGTTAATGAATCAGCCGGTACACAACTTAATCAACAAGAACGTAACCTGTAGCTTAAGCGAATCGATAAGTGATGTTGCCAAAATCATGACAGATAATCGATCTAAGCTTATTTGTGTTAAGGAAAAAGAAGATATAATTGGTGTTGTTACCGATACGGATTTAAGAAGAAGAGTATTGGCAAAAAATGAGGGGTCTGATAAACCGATCTATTCTGTAATGACTTCACCCGTAAAATCAATCAATCAGGATGCTTTATTGTACGAGGCAATCTTGTTGTTCGAGCAAAAAGATATCACACACTTATTAGTCGAAGACAATTACGGACAAATTGTGGGTAATATCAGTAGTAAGCAATGTCTTGAAATGCAACGTAATTCATTGAGTTACCTTATTCGTGAGATTAATGCTTGCTATGTAATCAGCGACTTGAAGAAAATATACGATAAGATTCCAATACTCGTTCAAGCTATTTTTACGAGTACCGAAAATATAAATAGTGTTTCTCGAATGATTACCTCTATTGCTGATGCAATTAATAAGAGAATAATTGAAATGGCATTAAACGAAGTGGGCGAGTCGCCTTGTGAGTTTGCCTTTGTAGCTATGGGAAGCGAAGGTCGTGGAGAGCAAACACTAAACGCCGATCAGGATAATGCCATTGTTTTTAAAGAGGACAAAGAGGAGAATAAGGATTATTTCTTGCGTTTATCAGAAATTATAAATGAAAACCTGCATGCCATTGGTTATTCAAGATGTAAGGGCGATTTAATGGCTGGAAATCCAGAATGGTGTAATTCTATAAATGTGTGGAAAGCTTATTTCTCGAATTGGATTGATAATCCAGACATGGCGAATGTTTTAGATAGTTCGATATTCTTCGATATGCGAGTAATCTATGGAAGCGACGAGCTTTTGACTGATTTATTTGATCATGTACATACCAGCTTAGATGG
The DNA here is from genome assembly GCA_016744515.1 of Marinifilaceae bacterium. Taxonomy (GTDB): domain Bacteria; phylum Bacteroidota; class Bacteroidia; order Bacteroidales; family Marinifilaceae; genus Ancylomarina. The sequence goes on from JADGEF010000021.1 coordinate 34,406, forward strand.
GAATGTAAGCTTCTTTAATCAACTAGCTAAAACGCTTATTAAGAAGAAACCCATTATCGAAAAGAAACATGTTGATATCAAACAGTTCTTAGTACCTATAATTGGCTATTTAAGAATTCATGCCCTACATAATGCATTGCCAGAAACAAACAGTCTGTTGCGTTTAAATAAGCTAATGGCGTACGATGTTATTCCTGAGAAGACAGGAGAGGAGATTGAAACGATCTACAACTTTTTAATGCACCTGCGTATTAAATGGCAGCTCGATTTACTTCTTGATAACGATTCACCAAATAATTCTATTCTACTGAAGAATCTTACTGATATAGATATGCTTACTCTTAAGAAGATTGTAAGTGAGATTTCGAACCTTCAGGACGATTTACAGAAATCCTTTAAGCTGTCGGAGTATCAGCAATAATTTAAGCTGTAGCAGATATAAAAATAGCCCTACTTCATAATAAAGTAGGGCTATTTTTGTGTGATATCCTCACAGGATAAACACATCCTTTTTCTTATCAATAATACTTCTTTGGGCAAAACCCTGCGGGTCGGGCACTCGCTCTTTGTTCGAAAAAAAACAAAGAGACGCAAGATTTTGCGTCTCTCTCGCTTCTATCCCTTTTGCAAAAAAAAACATCACTCTGTGAGAAACTCCAAATTCCTAACTTATATATGCGGATCAAGAGTTTAACTTTGATAATGTACTTTTCTGATTTCGCACCGGAGGTGCAGTTTATTTTAGCCCAATGCAACGCATTGGGATAAAAGTCGAGTACAAATATTCGCCTTGAAAAGGCAGCTTAAATTTAAATTGTCCTTTCAGGACGTAGATTCTTACTTATTCAAGACCCAATGCGTTGTATTGGGCTGAATTAAATTAGGCTTTCAGCCTGAAAAACAATTTATTTCAACTCCAAATTCCTAACTTATAATTAAAAAAGAGAAGTGTGTATTTGCCCAATACTCTAAATACTTTAGGCACTCATAATTACTTTAAGTACTTATAACTCCTGCCTAATTCATAACTTATAATTATAAACTAGTTAACCTTAATAAGTTGAATGTCGAAGATTAGAACCGATCCACCAGGGATAGAGCCAGTATCTTCAATTCCATAGCCTAAATGAGCAGGAATAAATAGAATACCTTCACCACCTTCTTTAAAAAGTTGCATGCCTTCAATCCATCCAGGAATAACTTCCGCCAGGTTAATCTCAAAACTTTGGTTTTGGTCGAAGGCTTCATCATCAGTAAAATAGCCAAAGTAGTTAATCGTAATATTCGAATCAGGGCTTGGACGCTTGCCTTCACCCTCCTTGAAAATGGAGTAGTATAAACCAGAATCTGTTTTCTGGGCATCTAGCTTATTCGCCTTTATATAAGCCTTGATATCTTCTTCGTTCTGGTGCTTAAATCTGTATTTTTTCATTTGTTGATAACCTTTAGTTCGTAAAATGTTGTTTCAGAATCCTTAACTCGTGTAAAGATCATATTTCGATTGTTGATAATCACAATTTCAGCTGTGGTATATATAATATTTCCATTCACCAAGTGCCCTTCAATTGTATTGCCTGTACTATCCGATACTGATATGTGAATATGATTGTGTTTGCCTTTATCAGCAAATGTTCCTGTAAGTGAAACAATTTCGAAGTGTCCTTTTAAATGTAAGAGTTTTTTCTGATTTGCAGGTCGAATAATCAATTCTCTTAAACTCCCCACACAGGTTGAAATTGAAGCTGATTGTAATTGATTTGTTTCAACAAAAGTAGCCATTTCTTGTTTGAGATCCATCCCTGGTTTTAATCGCAGAGCATAGACTTCTACACTATTTTGTTTACACGATACAAAGCCAATCAGAATAAGGAGAATAATATAGAAGTTTAATTTCAGCATAATAAGAGTTTTAATAAAATGCAAAATTAGAAAATATAAGGGCTTTTTATAATTTATTAATCAGAGTTTATTGAGTAAAATCTCTTAAGTGTTTTATTTCATTTTATTAACGACAACAGTTTGTGAGATATGAGATTTGAGACATGAGATGATTTGCAAACTGCTAATATTCAATAACATTAGAAAAACACCACAGGTCATCAAACACACTCATTATCAATACAGAACAAAATCATACCGAACCATTGTAACGAAAAAGAAATGTTTATTTTAAATGCCAGTTTGAAAATAAGAAGACAGAATAGATTAATTGATCAGAAGATTATTTAGATTTATATGGTGTAGATTAAAAGTAAAAAAAATAGCGATTTCAAATGGATATTATAAGTGAAACTATATGAGTGAAACAAGTCGAAAAAACAAACTTATTCTTGTTAGAAAAGCATCGGGTGACGATGAGCCTTTTTCAATAAACAAATTGCAAGCTTCTTTGCGAAATGCGGGGGCAGAGCAGGATACTATTTCAAAAATAGTAGATGATATAAAGCTTTGGATTTACTCGGGTGTTACTACCAAGAAGATTTATTCGTGTGCTTTTAAAATTTTGCGTCGTGAGCGTGCACATACGGCTATGCGATATCGACTAAAAGAAGCGATTTTTGCTCTTGGACCTACAGGTTATCCTTTTGAGCAGTTTATTGGTCAGTTGTTTGAAAAACAAGGGTACACTATTGAAGTTGGTGTTGTGGTCGATGGCTATTCTGTGACTCATGAAATGGATGTTATTGCCACTCAGAATCATATTCAAAATTTGGTCGAATGCAAATACCATAAAGATCAGGGTAAGCAAGTAAGTGTTCAGGTACCTCTATATGTGCGTTCAAGAGTGAATGATATTATTCGTAAACGAGAAATAATGTTAGAGTATCAGGACTTGTCTTTTGAGGCATGGGTGGTAACTAATACGCGTTTTTCGGCTGATTCTATTGCATATGGCAAGTGTAATGGCTTACATTTGTTGGCTTGGGATTATCCACAAAATAGGGGCTTGAAGCATTTGGTCGAATCCATGAAGCTCTATCCAATCACAATTCTGCATAAGCTTACTAGAAAGGAAAAACAGGTGTTGATGAAGCAGGGAATCGTGACTTGCTCACAACTTCTGAATAACTTGTCACAAGTTAAACAACTACAATTAAGTACGAGAAAAGAAATGGTCTTGTATGAAGAATTAAAGTCCATTTGTTATTGAATTATTCGTGATAAAAATGCTAAGAAGGTTTAAAATTGTTTGGTGTTTTCTTTTGTGATTCAAAAATTTAATGGAGAATTAATTGTACATATAAAGAAGTCAAAGATAGCCTTCAACCTTAAAATTTACAACACAAAAGACGTTCAGGTAATTGCTAACAATGCCTCTATGGTAAAATCATCTTTAGCAGATGGTCATGGACTTGATGCAGTAAGAGAAAT
>JADGEF010000022.1 GCA_016744515.1 Marinifilaceae bacterium
TTTTTTGCTCAAGCGGGGGAGAAATGTAGGAAATTACCTATAGCTACAAATATGACGCAGCTCTGCTGCTTGATTTATTGCAGTATCAGTTTTAAATGCATTTGCCCTGAATAAAAGTGTGAGTTTGCCCTGTTTGTTTTTAGAATTTATTATCGATGAAAAAGGAAGCGTAGTAAGGCAAATTTTAAACAGCTTCTTAGTCTTTCCTTTGTTTAAAAATTATCTGAATCTCAAAACAATTATTCATAATTGAGCAATTTCTACGATCTTATGACGTTCTTAAAATAAGGATAATATTTTGTGTTAAAACCGTATTTTTCTATCAGAGCTACTATCAGTTTTAGTATCTTTAAGCACATTTTTTAAAGCTAATTTCAATCTCATATGATATTTGACAATATGCGCCTTAGATTTATACTTCCCATCATTTTTATATTCATATTAAGTTTCTCTTTTAAAAGTTCACAGGCACAAAGCAATGTGTCTGGTCAGGGGTATTCTGATAACTGGACAAAGGGACATGAATTGTTCAAACGTAAAGATTTTGGAGGTGCTAGATACTGTTTCCAAATCGTAGCCGAGAATGAGAAAGATTTCTCTGAAAAAAAGATTGAATCAGAATTTTATTTGGCTTACTGTGCAATGGAACTTTCTCGCCCAGAGGCAGAGAAAAAAATGTTGCGTTTTTTGGATCGGTACCCAGGTAGCTCACACGTGCATGATGCGTATTTTCAACTAGCAAGGCAAAAGTATAAACAAAAAAAGTACAAGAAGGCTATAGGATGGTTAGATAGAACAGATGCTTATCAGGTTGAAAAGGATTATGAAGATGAATACTTATTTATAAAGGCTTATTCATATTTCAAAACAAATGATCTTGATCAAGCCGGAAAATATTTTTTCGATCTTATCGATAAAAAGGGCGAATATCAATTGTCTGCCAATTACTACTATGCACATATTGCCTATGAAAAAGGAAATTATCAAACAGCATTTAATGCTTTTAATAAGCTTGGTGATGACGATAGATATTCACCATTGATTCCATATTACATTACTCAAATATATTATTTACAAGGAAAATACGATAAACTACTTGAATATGCGCCAGACCTACTCGAAGAAGATGGTGTTGAAAGAGTTTCGGAAATTGCTAAAATGATTGGCTTGGCTTACTACAATCAAAAGGATTATTCAAGTGCTATTCCATACTTAAGCCAAAATAAGAACAAGTTGAATAGTAAAGAAACTTTTGCGTTAGCCTTCTCATATTATCAAGAAGAAGATTATAAGAATGCTAGCCTGTTATTCCCTAAAGTGAAAGGAGATGATGATGCTATTTCTCAAATATCAAATTATAATTTGGCTGATTGTTATTTGAAATTAGACGAGAAGGAAAAAGCAAAGAACGCTTTTAAAAAGGCTTCAGAAACAGATGCCGACGAGTCATTAAAGAAAAGTGCATTATTCAACTACGCTAAGATAAGTTACGAGTTATCTTATACGGAAGTAAACGAAACGATTAGTGCTTTCGATGATTACCTAGCTCTTTATCCTAATTCAGATGAAAATGATGAGGCTTATGACTTTTTAGGGAACGTTTATATGAGCACAAAGAGTTATGAGCAAGCTTTGATTTCAATGGATAAGATTCTTAAAAAATCGCCACGTATTAAAGAAGCATACCAACGCGTTGCTTATTTTTATGCATTGGAATTATTCAAGAATTCAAAGTACGAGGAATCACTTCAATATCTTAATAAGTCATTAATTTATAAGAATTATGATAGAGATATTGCGGCCGATTGTTTGTATTGGAAAGCTGAAGCCTATTACAGAGCAAATGATTTTATCGTTGCCATCAAAAATTATCAAGAATTTATACAAACACCAGGTGTAGGTAATTCTAAGTACTTTTATAATGCTTATTACAATCTAGGGTATTGCGAGTTCGAGTTAGATTCTTATTCCAAAGCAATTAAATGGTTCCGTAAATATGAACAATTAAAGGATGGTGAATCGTCAGAATATTTGACTGATGTGATAAATCGAATTGGTGATTGTTATTTCTTAGATCGAAATTACGATAAGGCATCAGAATATTACTCTAAAGCAGTTGAAGCAAATAATTGGTCAACCGATTATGCAGTGTATCAAAATGCTTTGTCGAAAGGTTTGATTGGTCAAGTGAATAAGAAGATTACACTTTTAAAGAACTTTTCTAATAAATTTCCTAAGTCAGATTATAAGGATGATGCACTGTTCGAATTAGCTAAAGCTAGAATTAAAAAAGGAGATGAGAGTGAAGCTTTGTCAATTTATAATAAGCTGATATCAGAATATCCACAGAGCGAATATATTGCCAAAACCTTATTGCAGTTAGGCCAACTGAATTACAATAAGAAGAGTTATCCAGAGGCAATAAATAACTATAAGCAGGTTATTTTAGACTATCCGGATAGTAGCGAATCGAAAAGTGCTCTAATGGGAATGAAGAATATCTATATCGACATGAATGATGTGCAATCGTATTTTGCGTTTGCAGAATCATTAGGAAGAGGCGTTGCAGTTGAATCTTCAGAGAAGGATTCTCTAACCTATTTATCTGCCGAACGCTTATATATGGATGGTCAAAATGAAAAATCGACTCAAGCATTTGCAGCTTATCTCGAAGCGTTTCCTAATGGTATGTTTCGAATAAATGCTGCCTACTATCAAGGTGAATCGGCTTTTAATCATGAAGATTATGCTGAAGCTTTAAATGCGTTTAAGAAAGTATTGGAAACAGAGGATAATCTGTTCATAGAAAAAGCCTTATTAGGCGTGTCTCAAATCTATTTTAAAGATGAGGATTACACAAAAGCGAAGAAATATTTTCAGTTACTTAAGCAGAAGTCTGAAATTGAAGAGAGTAAACTAACAGCTGATTGGGGTTTGTTCAGGTGTAATTATGAATTGAAAAACTACTCAGATTTGATAAAAGGATCAAAAGAACTGCTGCTTTCTTCAAAAACTAGAGAGCGGGGGAGAAAAGAGATTTTATATAAGCGTGCTAAAGCTTATTTAGTCCTGGGGAACGATGTGTTGGCTAAAAAGGATTTAGCCATATTGGCTAAGGAAGTTCAATCTGCTGAAGGAGCAGAATCTCGATTCTTGTTGGCAGATTTATTTTATAGAACTCACAAGCTAGTTGATGCCGAAAAAACAGTAAATGAGTTTATTGAAATGAATTCGCCTTACCATTATTGGTTGGGAAAAAGCTTTCTTTTACTTTCAGATATTTTTATCGATAAAAAGGATGTCTTCCAAGCACGTTACACTTTACAAAGTGTGATTGATAATTACGCAACAAAGGATGATGGAATCATTGATGCTGCTAAGCTAAAATTAGAACCTATTCTAGAAGATGATAAGATAAAGGAGAAGAACTCGAAGAAAGCAACAGTAATAAATTCACAAAAGAAGGCTGAAACAAAGCCAACGCATAAAGGACTTGAAAAGAAGAAACAAATTAAGGCAGATTCTTTAACTAAAAATGATGCAAAATCAATGTTGAACGAAATGCTTGGTGAATTTGATGATTAAAACATTTGTATAGAAAGAAACAAGAAAAGAAAATACACAAACATATGAGAATGAAATCAATTTTGCTGACAGGAGTATTTGCAGTAATGTGCCTGTTTGGACATGCTCAAGAACAAAGAGATTTAAAAAAGGAAGTAAAAGTAAGAACCAACTTTAAGCCTAAGATAAAGAAGGCAAAGCGCATTGGCGAAATGCCAAATGTTGCTGATACATTATCTTTTAAGAAGCGGTTTGATTATTCGATAAGAAGTAAATCTTTGAATGTGAGTTTTAAGCCAGGTTCAATTAATGCGGCTAAAATAACAAATACCCCATTGAAAAAGATTCATGGGCATTCCTTTGATTTGGCAGCCGGAAATTATGCGACTTTATTTGCTGACTACCGCTATGATAATTTGAATTCGAAAAATACAGATTTTGGTCTTCATCTTCAACACTATTCTAGTAACGGGAAGCTAGAGTTGGAGAATGGAAGTAAAGTAAAGCCTGATTGGAATGAATTCTTAGCAGAGGTTTATGGCAATCATTATTTGAATGATGCAAAATTGAGCTCTCGAATTTTCTTCAAGCATAAGTCTTTCAACTATTATGGATCTCCTTTATCTGATGATATTCTTGGGAAGAGTGATATTTTCGATTACGATAATCAAAGATATAACCATGTTGGCGTAGATGCAAGCTATGAAACCCTGAAAAAAGATGCAAACGGATTGACTTATAAACTTGGTGTTGAGCTTGAGTACTTCACCGATAAATATAATCTTAGTGAGATCGACTTGGGAGTAAATGGAATTGCCGAATTAAAAACTGGCGATGGTTTGTGGTCTTTAGGGAGTTCGTTGAATTCCATCCAAACGAACAATTTTGCTTATTGGAATTCTCATTTGCAGTATCATGATGTAAATTCTACACTATGGGTTGTGAATCCATCTTACAGTTTAACTGTAGGTAATTTTAATATGAGACTTGGAGTAAAAGCACAAAGTATTTTAGGTAACGACTCTGAATTTAAGCTTTACCCTGATGTGAAATTCAATTTTGCATTGGTTGACCAAGTTTTGGATATGTTTGCAGGATTAGATGGGAATCTAGATCTTAATACAATGAGATCAATTTCAAACTCTAATCCATTTGTTCATTCAGGACTTGATGTTGCAAATACAAGTACGAATTATAGAATATATGGCGGTTTAAAAACGAGAATATCTTCTCAATCGCATGCTTTGTTATCTGTAGAATATGCAGACATAGATGATCAATATTTTTTCTCAATGGCCAATAAGGCATTATCGGAAGATGGACCTCTAAGTCAAACACACTACACTAATAAGTACGCCGTTGTTTATGATGATTTATCTAAATTAAGCTTAACAGGTGAAGTCGATTTGCAGGTTAATAAAGAGCTTAATCTTTATGCCTTGGCAAAATACACACATTATTCGTTAGATGGCTTAGAGGAGGCTTGGAATATGCCAAATTTCGAGATGGAGACTAAAGCTAATTACCAATTTACTGATCAGTGGTTGTTTAATGCACGTTTGTTATTCGTGGGTGAGAGAAATATTATGACAGATGGTAAGCTTGCTAAACTAGATGCTATTGCTGATATGGGACTTGGAGCAGAATACAAATGGAATGACATTTTATCAGTTTATGCTAATGTGAATAATATTTTCGATGCAGAATCATATCTATGGTATGGGTATCCAAGTCAAGGAATTAATGGAACGATTGGTCTTAAATTAATATTCTAATCCGTATAAATAAATCTAATTCACATTGATGTTTTGAACTGATTTGTTGGTGAGATATATGATCTAATATAGGAATGGTTTGAGTTGAAAATCTCTATTGAGATTAAAACTTGAACCCTTTTTTTATGCCCAATAAATTTCTCGTAAAAATCTCCATTTCCTCTTACTTTTTTCTTGTGAAATGATGAGTGAAATTGATCATTTTTATTATCTTTGTTTATCTCGATAGAATTTAGCTTTGGTTATTGTAATGTGTTGATTAATAGAAAAGTCAACCATTTTTGATTTGAGTAATCAATTTCATTGTGACCTAATTTAATTTGAGATTAAACACCGAATGTTTAGAATCTGTAATAGGGATTCTTTTTTTTTGAAAAAGAATGTTCTTTTTCAGACTTCTTCAAAATAATACTAAAGATCTGATAAATGAGTGATTTAGAAAATGTGAATGATAAAAATGCCGACTATTCAGCGAATAGTATTCAGGTATTAGAAGGTTTAGAGGCGGTTCGTAAGCGTCCTTCAATGTATATTGGCGATGTTAATGTAAAAGGTTTACACCACTTGGTATACGAGGTGGTTGATAACTCTATTGACGAGGCTATGGGAGGCTATTGTAATAATATTGAGGTTTTCATTAATGAAGACAACTCAATTACAGTAAAGGATGATGGACGTGGTATTCCAACTGAACTTCATGAGAAAGAGGGTAAGTCAGCCTTAGAAGTTGTTATGACTGTTTTGCACGCTGGAGGTAAGTTCGATAAAGATTCTTATAAAGTCTCTGGTGGATTACACGGTGTGGGTGTTTCTTGTGTAAATGCATTATCTATTTTATTACAAGCAGAGATTCATCGTGAAGGAAAAATCTATTTGCAAGAATACTCAAAAGGTAAACCACTTGCAGATGTTCGTGTTATTGGAGAAACAGATCATACTGGAACTAATATTACATTTAGACCAGATGATTCTATCTTTTTAGTAACAGAATATAAATATGATATTTTAGCAGCTCGTTTGCGTGAGTTAGCTTTTCTGAACCGAGGGATTACTCTTAATCTTACCGATAAAAGAGACGTTCTTGAAGATGGGTCATTTAAAACTGAATCTTTCCATTCAGAAGAAGGTTTAAAAGAGTTTGTTCAGTATTTAGATGGTACTCGTGAACGATTAATTGAAGATACAGTTCATGTTTCTATTGATAATGGTGAAGTTCCTGTAGAAATTGCTCTGCAATACAATACGTCATTTTCTGAGAACATACATTCGTATGTGAATAATATTAATACGATTGAAGGTGGTACTCACCTAACAGGTTTCCGTAGAGGCTTAACCAGAACACTTAAGTCTTTTGCAGATAAATCTGGTATGTTATCGAAACTGAAGTTTGATATTTCAGGTGATGATTTTCGTGAAGGATTAACGGCTGTTATTTCAGTTAAAGTCGCAGAACCTCAGTTTGAAGGTCAAACCAAAACTAAGTTGGGTAACTCAGAAGTTAGTATTGCTGTTGATAAGGCTGTGAGTTCTCTTTTAACAAATTACCTGGAAGAACATCCAAAGGACGCTAAAACTATCGTACAGAAGGTTATTATGGCTGCTACGGCTCGCCATGCAGCTCGTAAGGCGAGAGAATTAGTTCAACGTAAAACAATTTTGGGTGGCTCTGGTCTTCCAGGAAAGCTTTCTGACTGTTCTGATAAAGATCCTGCAAACTGTGAAGTATTCCTTGTCGAGGGAGATTCGGCGGGTGGAACTGCTAAGCAAGGTCGTGATAGAAAATTTCAAGCTATTCTACCACTTAAGGGTAAGATCTTAAATGTAGAGAAAGCAATGCAGCATAAGGTCTTCGAAAGTGAAGAAATCAAGAATATATTTACAGCTTTAGGTGTAAGTATTGGAACAGATGAAGATAGTAAGGCTGCAAATGTTGAAAAGTTAAGATATCATAAGATTGTAATCATGTGTGATGCCGACGTCGACGGTAGCCACATTGCAACATTGATCATGACTTTTTTCTTCCGATATATGAAATCGTTAATTGAGAACGGTTACTTATATATTGCAACGCCACCTTTATATTTAATTAAGAAAGGTAAGAATCAGCAATATTGCTGGAGTGAAGATCAACGTTTAAGACTTATTGATGAATGGGGTGGTGGAAAAGAAAGTTCAATGCACATTCAGCGTTACAAAGGTCTTGGAGAGATGAGTGCTGATCAGTTATGGGAGACTACAATGGATCCAGAGGTAAGAACTTTACGTCAGGTTACAATTGAAAATGCTGCCGAAACTGATCGTGTTTTCTCAATGTTGATGGGTGATGAGGTACCACCTCGTCGTGAGTTTATAGAGCAGAATGCCACTTACGCCAATATCGATGCTTAATTTTGCATTTAGAATAAAGAATTCAATTTGAATTTATATAATGGCCCTTGTGATGTGTTCGCAAGGGCTTTTTTATTTTAAAGTATCAGTATGAATAAAAATATATGTGTTTTTTGCTCATCGAGCGATTATTTGCCAGAGAAATATTACGAGGCTGCTAAGGAGTTGGGTGTCGTAATTGGTACTTCTGGTAATAATATAGTGTACGGAGGAACAAGTGTTGGTTTAATGCACGCATCTGCTTTTGCTACGAAGCAGTCTGGAGGAAAAGTGATCGGTGTAATTCCTGAGTTGATTCAATCGAAAGGAATAGCTTCTGATTATGCCGATGAGCTAATTGTAACTGCAGATATGAAGGAACGAAAAGAAGTGATTCGTGAAAAATCGGATGCTTTTATTGCTCTTCCAGGCAGCTTTGGAACTCTTGAGGAGATTATGGAAGTCATAACACTGAAACAACTAGGATATCATTCTAAAGCAATTGTTTTCGTTGATGTAGATGGTTTTTATTCAGCCTTAAAAGCACAATTCGATATGCAATATCAAGAAAAATTTGCCGATGAATCTTTTAGGGATATGTATGTTTTTGCTGAGAATGCCGAAGAGGCTTTAGACTATATTAATAAGTATTCGGTGGCAAAACAGCCTGCAAAGTGGGATTGATGTTATCTTATAGATATATAAGAAAGACGAGCCTCCAATTTTATTATTGAAGACTCGTCTTATTTGCTAGTAATATTTTAGATATCAATATTGCCATTGAACACAAATATTGCGGGTCCTTTCAGCCAGATGTTCTCAAATTTATCTGCTCCTTTATGATCGAAATAGACTTCTAAGTTTCCACCTAGGGTTTTTACATAAAAGTGATTGCTTTCGGTTTTGAATTGATTTTTAGCCGAAATGCATGAAGCTACAACACCTGTACCACACGAATATGTTTCATCTTCTACGCCACGTTCATATGTGCTGACTTGAATCTGATTCTGGTTTCCAGAAATGAAGTTTACATTGGTGCCAACTTCATTGAAGCGTTGATTATAACGAATAGCTTTCCCTTGAGTGTAGGTGTCAAAGTTTTCGTGGTTTTCTATAAATTTTGTGTAATGAGGAGAACCTGTGTTTAAGTAATAGAAATCTTCACCAGTCTCAATTTCAGAAACATTCTGCATCTGAAGACTTACTATAAGCTGATCATTTGGAAAGCTGATATTGGCAGAGTGCTCTCCATCTACAGCTATAAAATGTGCTTTATCTTTTATGATATTTAGATGATATGCAAAGGCAACAATACAACGCCCACCATTTCCACACATGCTTCCTTCTCTTCCATCAGAATTAAAATATCGCATTCTAAAATCAAATCCCTCTTCGTTTTCGAGTAGCATGAGCCCATCACAGCCAATACCAAAGCGTCTGTCGCATAATTTTTCAACAAGAGAACTGTTTTCAGATGGGAAATGTTTATCTCTATTGTCAATTAGAATAAAGTCATTACCAGTACCTTGGTATTTTGAAAAACAAATTTGCATTCTTATAATATGTTAATAAAAGTTAACAAGGAATAATAAATTGCTCAAAAATGAGCTTATAATATTAATTTAAGGTCAAAAATAGTAATCCTGATTCAAAATACGTTTAATACAATCAGGAAAATATTAAAAGAGTTTTTAATTATGAATTTTAAAGTGTTTTTTGGAAGGTTACTTACAGCAATTATTGGAGGAATAATCGCTGTATCTATTTTTATTTATTTAGATGGAAGAAAGAATAAAGCAGATGAAATGTTTTCTTCTCCGGATTTGAAACTGACAAAATTAAGTGCGCATAATATTAAGTTGGTTGATTTGTCTTATGCGGCTGAGTCATCTGTTAAGTCAGTTGTTCATGTTAAGACACAGTATGGTGTTAAGCCTTCAGGCTCAGTTTATGATTTTTTCTTTGGAAATGGTTCTTCGTATCATTCACAACCTGCTCGAGGTGCAGGTTCTGGTGTGATTATTTCAGAAGACGGTTATATTGTAACCAATAATCATGTGGTAAGAAAATCAGATCGTATTGAGGTGGTTCTACATGATAAAAGATCATTTGAGGCTAAATTAATTGGTCAGGATGCTTCAACAGATTTAGCTTTATTGAAGATTGAAGGTGGTAGCTTTCCCAAAATGGATTTGGGAAATTCAGATAGTTTAAAGCTTGGTGAGTGGGTATTGGCAGTAGGAAATCCTTTCAATTTGACATCAACAGTTACAGCCGGAATTATAAGTGCTAAGTCAAGAAATATTGGCATTATGGGAGGAAGAATGAGTATTGAATCATTTTTGCAAACAGATGCTGCAGTGAATCCTGGTAATAGTGGTGGAGCTTTAGTTAATTCTAAGGGGGAGTTAGTTGGAATTAATACGGCTATAGAATCAAGAACTGGATCGTATTCTGGATATTCTTTTGCTATCCCTGAGAGCATATTCAAGAAAATAATAGAAGATTTAAAGCAGTATGGTGAAGTGAAACGTGCTTTTCTAGGTGTGAGTATTCGAAATATTGATGCTGATTTAGCAAAGAGATTAAACCTAAATTCAATTTCAGGCGTTTATATAAATGGTGTGAATAAAAATGGAGCTGCTGATAAAGCAGGTATTCGTTCAGGTGATGTAATTATTGAAATCGATGATAAGAAAATCAATACGAGTTCAGAGTTACAAGAAAGAATAAGTCAGTATGCTCCAGGAAATAAAATAAATATTTTAATAAAAAGAAAGGGTAAAAAGAAACATTTTGACCTAACTTTACGTAATATGATAGGTGGTACCCAACTGATTGAGGCTAGTCAGATCGATTTATTGGGTGCTAAATTTCAAAAGATATCAAAAAAAGATATGTATACTCAAGGAATTCGTTATGGAATACGAGTGAGTAAATTGGTTGATGGAAAATTGAAACGTGCAGGAATAAAAGAAGGATATATCATTATTAATATCAATAATAAACCCGTTTCAAGTGAGGCTGATATTCGTAAGGTTTTAAGTGAGATAGAAGATGAGGGGGTGTTTGTTTCGGGTATTTACCCCAATGGAATACATAAATATTATGCTTTTTCGTTGAGGGGAGATTGATAGACCCGAAACGGCAATTTAATAAATAATTAGAAAAAATGTGTGTCAATTTTGGCTTTAAATTTTTAAAGAGCTAATTTTGCGCAATATTTCGAGTTGAAAAAGGGACTATGAGACAATTAAAGATAACAAAATCAATTACCAATCGTGAGAGTGCGTCTCTTGATAAGTATTTGCAAGAGATTGGTAAAGAAGATCTTATTACCGTTGAAGAAGAAGTTGAATTGGCGCAACGAATCAAAAAAGGTGATCAAAGAGCCTTAGAGAAGTTGACAAGAGCTAATTTACGTTTTGTTGTTTCTGTAGCTAAACAATATCAAAATCAAGGTTTAAGTCTACCTGACCTGATTAATGAAGGTAACTTAGGTTTGATTAAAGCAGCTGAGAAATTCGACGAAACTCGAGGATTTAAATTCATTTCTTACGCAGTATGGTGGATTCGTCAATCGATTTTGCAGGCTTTGGCTGAGCAGTCTCGAATTGTTCGTTTACCATTGAATCAAGTAGGATCTTTGAATAAGATCAACAAAGCTTTTTCTAAATTTGAACAAGAGCACGAGAGAAAACCATCTCCAGAGGAATTGGCTGATACTCTTGAATTGCCAGCTGACAAAGTGGCTGATACATTACGTGTATCGGGACGCCACATTTCAGTAGATGCACCTTTTGTTGATGGTGAAGATAATTCTTTACTTGATGTTTTGATTAATGACGACTCACCAATTGCTGACCGTAGTTTGTTGAACGAATCGCTTACTAGAGAGATCGATCGTGCACTAGCTACTTTAACAGAAAGAGAGAGCGATATTATCAAGTTATTCTTCGGTATCGGAGTTCAGGAAATGACTCTTGAAGAGATTGGAGAGAAATTTGGTTTAACACGTGAGCGTGTTCGTCAGATTAAAGAAAAAGCGATTCGACGTTTAAGACATACTTCAAGATCTAAATTACTTAAAACCTACTTAGGTTAATTGTTTAGAACTGTGAATAAATAGATTGAGGCTATTGAATTAATTTTCAGTAGCCTCTTTGCTATATAAGGGTTTTATTTTTCAAGATTTGTCCTTAAGTAGTTTATCAAGCTTGTACATTTCATCGCGGAACTGAGCGGCTTGTAGGAAATCTAATTCTTTAGCAGCTTTTTGCATCGATTTTTTTGTTTTAGCTATCGATTTTTCAAGACTTTCCTTGCTCATATATTGTACCACAGGATCGGCTGCAATCTCAATGGTTTCTGGTCCAGAGTATGCTTTTGGATTAGAGCCATCACTTATTTGCATGATGCTAGTTTTATCCTTGATAATTTGAGTAGGTGTTATATTGTGTTTTGCATTGTATGCCAGTTGTTTTTCTCTTCTATAATCAGTTGAATCAATAGTTTCTTTCATCGATTTGGTAATTCTATCGGCATACATGATAACCAAACCGTTTACATTACGAGCAGCACGTCCTGATGTTTGCACCAAAGCTCTTGTAGAACGAAGAAAGCCTTCTTTGTCTGCATCTAATATGGCAACTAAAGAAACTTCTGGTAAGTCGAGTCCTTCACGTAAAAGGTTAACTCCAATTAAAACATCAAAGATTCCTAAGCGGAGTTCTTCCATAATTTTTACTCGGTCTAGAGTATCTACGTCGGAGTGGATGTAACGACAGCGAATATTTAAATCTGAAAAATATTGTGAAAGTTCTTCCGCCATCCTTTTCGTCAAGGTTGTAACCAAAACGCGTTCATCTATTTCACTTCGTTTGTGAATTTCAGCAACTAAATCATCAATTTGATTCAAACTAGGACGTACATCAATTTTAGGGTCAAGCAAGCCCGTTGGTCGAATGATTTGTTCCACAACTACGCCCTCTGACTTTTCTAACTCATAATCGGCAGGCGTAGCACTGACATATATCGTTTGTGAACTTAAGGCTTCAAACTCTTCAAATTTTAATGGTCTATTATCAAGTGCTGAAGGTAATCGGAAACCATAATCTACAAGGTTAACTTTACGAGAATGGTCACCTCCATACATGGCTTTCACCTGTGATAGTGTAACATGACTTTCATCAACAACCATTAGTATGTCATCAGGGAAATAATCGATTAAGCAGAAAGGGCGTGAGCCTTGAGATCTACCATCAAAATAGCGAGAATAATTCTCAATACCAGAACAATAGCCTAATTCTCGAATCATTTCTAGGTCGAAATTGACTTTATCTTCAACTCGCTTTGCTTCAAGATGTTTTCCTATGCTTTTCATGTATTCAACATGAGCGACCATATCGTCTTGAATCAATTTAATGGCATTCTGTACCTTATCTTTACTAGTGACAAATATATTTGCAGGATATATTGTAATTCTATCGTAGCGTTCTATTTTTTGTCCATTTAGAGGATCGAAAGAATAGATTTCATCAATTTCATCATCCCAAAATATAATACGATAAGCGAAGTCAGCATATGCAGGGAAAATGTCAATAGTATCACCTTTAACTCTAAAATTGCCTCGTTCAAATTCGACCTCGTTTCTCGAATACAGAGCATCTACAAATGAAAGTAGAAGTTTGTTTCTTGAAATGCGTTGGCCATTTTTTAATTCTAGCACATTGGCATGGAAATCTTCAGGATTACCGATACCATAAATACAAGAAACAGAGGAGACCACAATTACATCTTTACGTCCTGAAAGAAGAGCAGAGGTAGCACTTAATCTTAATTTCTCAATCTCATCATTAATCGCAAGATCTTTTTCGATATACGTGTCAGTAGTTGGTAAGTATGCTTCAGGCTGATAGTAATCGTAATAGCTGACAAAATACTCAACGGCATTATTAGGGAAGAAGTTTTTAAATTCACCGTATAACTGAGCTGCAAGAGTTTTGTTATGACTCAAAACTAAAGTAGGCCTTTGAACTTCATTAATTACATTAGCAATAGTAAAAGTTTTACCCGATCCTGTTACACCTAAAAGTGTTTGGAATGGGTGACCATCATTTAATCCTTTAGCCAATTGTTTAATAGCCTCGGGCTGATCGCCAGTTGGTTGAAATTTTGATACCAGTTTAAAGTCCATGCAGTAATGTTTACTTTTGTAGCTGTAAATCTAATAAAAAGAGAGCATATACTTGAAATGTATATGCTCTAAAGCTTTTGTTGAAACCAAAATCTGAGAATCTTCAGTTTTAGCTATTTTTTAAGTTTGAAATATACCGGAAAATGATCGCTAAATCCGCCATAATATTTAAGCCCAGCAAAGGTTCTACTTGGTACATTAGCGCCTTGTTTATTTTTGTAGCAAATATATTTGTTTCGATATATTCTTCCAGCATTGTGTAAGGTTTGATAACCTCTTGACTCATTTAGAAGTGAGTTTGAGACAATTATATTATCAAGCATATTCCAATCACCTCTGTAGTTATATGAGCCTTCGTTATTGGCTTGTAAATCATACATGAGGTTGTATAATCCCATTGGATTATTAGTATTCCGATTATTATCAGCCTTTAGAGTTTCGATTACAGCTTTATCAGTAGGTTCATCGTTAAAATCGCCCATGATAATTATTTTAGCAAATGGATTCTTTGTTTGGATACTGTCTACAGCTTTCTTTAATTGTTTGGCAACAAAAATTCGACTTGGTTCAGATTTTTCTTGCCCACCTTGGCGAGAAGGCCAGTGATTTACGAAAATATTTAAGGTGTCTTTTCTGCCTACTAAACCTTGCACGTAAAGAATGTCTCTTGTTTTATATTCCTTATTCCATGGAAACTCGATATTAATAGTTTTATGTTTTAGATATTTGAATTCGTCTTTTCGATATATAAGAGCGCAATCAATACCTCTCTTATCAGGGCTCTCGCTATGGGCAATTCTGTACTTACCTTTCTTTAATCTTTCTTGGTCAATAAGATCTTCAATGACTTCTCTGTTCTCAATTTCACAAAGACCAATAATTCCAGGTAAAGCTTCTTTGTTTATTGAGCTTAGTACATAGCTTAGTTTGGAAACTTTATCGTTATATCTTTTGGTATCCCAACTAAGTTTGCCTAATGGTGTAAAATCATCATCTCTTTTATCAGGATGATTAATTGTATCGAATAAGTTTTCTACATTATAGAATACAACAGTTAATTCCTTTTTCCCTTTAGAAAATGAAGAAAAACATATCATCATAGCGACAAAAAGAAGTAAAGCTTTCTTTAACATGAACTCGTAAATTAGAAATTGATTATACCTTCTGGCAGTTAGTTGTGGATTTAGGGTCTAGATTCAAAGTTAATGAAATAATTGAGTTAGAAAAACGCAAATATGTATGTCTGCTATGAATCATAGGCTATTTTATCACTTTATAAAAATTATTTTTGAGGCTTTATTCCTTGATAAAGAGAATAAAAGACAAAAAACTCCGAAAAACTTTTTGCTTTGTAACATTCGTTACACTTTTTGCTTGTAATTTGCCTCATATTTGTAGTGTTAAAAGTTCGCTGCTATATGCGTTTTTAAAGAACGTGTCAAAAAAAAGAGCGAAGCAAATAGAGATAAATAACACTAAATATTAACTTTCAATACTCCAAAGGTATTGGAAATAAAGGAAAATAATTATGGCTATGTTTTGTTATCAGTGCCAAGAGGCAGCAAAAGGAACTGGATGTACAGTAAAAGGTGTTTGTGGAAAAACCGATGAGGTTGCAAACATTCAAGATTTATTGATGTATGTAATGAAAGGAATTTCTGTTTTCAGTACTAAAGCTCGCGAAGCTGGTGTTGAAAATGATAAAGTAAACAACTTTATCATGACAGGATTGTTTATGACTATTACTAATGCCAACTTTAACAAAGTAAAATTTGTTGCTGTAATTAAAGAAGGTCTTAAGCTACGTGAAGAGATTAAAACTCAAGCCGAAGCTGCTGGTGTTACTTTCGAGAACCTTCACCATTCTGCAACATGGTTTGCTGATGCTGAAAATGATTTTGATGCAAAAGCTCGTTTCATTGGTGTTCTTTCAACTGAAAACGAAGATGTTCGTTCATTAAGAGAATTATTGATTTACGGATTGAAAGGTTATGCTGCTTATGTAGAGCATGCTTATAACTTAGGTGTTCAGAAAGCTGAAATGTATGCATTCATGCAAAAAGCTTTAGAGGCTACTACTAACGATACATTAAGTGCTGACGAATTAGTTGCTCTTGTTATGGAATGTGGTGCTAATGGTGTAACAGCTATGGCAATGCTTGACGAAGCGAATACAACAGCTTATGGTAATCCAGAAATCACAGAAGTAAATATCGGTGTTTCTAATAAGCCAGGTATCCTAATTTCAGGTCACGATCTTAAGGATATGGAAGAGTTATTGAAGCAAACTGATGGAACTGGTGTTGATGTTTACACTCACTCTGAGATGTTACCAGCTAATTACTACCCAGCTTTCAAAAAATATAAGCATTTTGTAGGTAACTACGGAAATGCATGGTGGAAGCAGAACGAAGAGTTCGAAACTTTCAACGGACCTATCTTGTTCACTACGAACTGTATTGTTCCGCCAAAGGCAAAATCTACATATCAAGATAAAGTATACACAACAGGAGCATCTGGTTTCCCAGGATTCAAGCATATTGATGCTGATGAGAACGGAAAGAAAGATTTCTCTGAAATTATTGAGTTAGCAAAAACATGTGCTGCTCCAATTGAGATTGAGAATGGAACTATCGTAGGTGGTTTTGCTCATAACCAAGTGATGCAATTAGCTGATAAAGTTGTTGATGCTGTTAAGTCTGGAGCTATTCGTAAGTTTTTTGTAATGGCAGGTTGCGATGGTCGTATGAAAGGTCGTGATTACTATACTGAATTTGCTGCTGCTTTACCACAAGATACTGTAATCTTAACTGCAGGTTGTGCTAAGTACCGTTACAATAAGCTTGAGCTTGGCGATATCGGAGGTATTCCAAGAGTATTAGATGCAGGTCAGTGTAACGACTCATATTCATTAGCTGTTATTGCATTGAAATTGAAAGAAGTATTCGAACTAAATGATATCAACGATCTACCAATTGCATATAATATTGCATGGTACGAGCAAAAAGCTGTAATTGTATTGTTAGCTCTTCTTTCATTAGGTGTTAAGAACATTCACTTAGGGCCAACATTGCCAGCTTTCCTTTCTCCAAATGTAGCTAAGATATTAATTGATACTTTCGGAATTGCTGGAATTGGTACTGTAGATGAGGACATGAAAATGTTTCTTAACTAAGAATTAAATATTACAATTAAATTATAGATACATAGTGACAGACGGGTCATTATGTATCCATTATAAGTATTTGATAGGCATTTATCAAATAGATTGATAAAGATCTTGTTAATAGGATTGGCGTTAGATCATATTTGGGTTATTAACTTAAACTGTTCAAAAAAGTTCATTCTTTTTTGAGCAGTTTTTGTCCATTTTAGACCTAGCTAATAAACTGGTAAAATGAAATCATCAATGAAGAATTGGACTAAGTTTTTTAAAAAGTACCACAAGTGGCCATCTCTGGTTCTGACTTTTTTTATTCTTTTGTTTGCACTCTCTGGTATCGTAATGAATCATAGAGAAACCTTTTCATCGGTAGATGTTAGTCGTAATTATTTAGGAAGTGAATATCAATATAAGAACTGGAATAAAGCCGCTGTAAAATCATCACTTCAATTAGAAGGCGACACAGCTCTAATTTACGGGAATATTGGCGTTTGGAAAACCACAGACAATTATAAAACCTATGACGATTTCAATCAAGGTTTTACGGATGGAATTGATAATGCTAAGATTGAAAAATTACTTAAAACGAGTTCTGGCGATATATATGCTGGAACCTTAATGGGATTGTATAAGCATATCAATGGAGCTTGGCAAGAAGTAAATTTACCAGTTCCAGAAAAGCGAGTTGTCGATCTATTAGAAGTGAAAGGTGGGCTTTATGTATTGACGCGTTCAAACCTTTTAAAACAAACTCCGGCAGGATTCGATAAGGTTAACTTATTGGCAAAGGCCAATTATGATGGCAAAATATCTTTATTTAAAACCTTATGGGAGGTTCATTCAGGAGAAGCATTTGGTTTGCTCGGTAAACTTTTTGTTGATTTTATTGGCTTGATATTTATTCTTCTTTCAATCTCTGGAATTATCTATTTCATTTACCCTAAATGGATGAAGCGATTAAAAGTAAGAGGACATGAGGTAAAGAAGAAGGCTAAGTTTTTAAAATTCAATTTGAAATGGCACAATCGTTTAGGCTATTGGATGATTGTATTTTTGATTTTAACAACTCTAACTGGGATGTTTTTGCGTCCGCCATTGTTGATTGCCATTGCGAATGCCAAAGTTGGAAAATTACCTTTTACTCATCTTGATAACCTGAATCCATGGTACGATCAGTTGAGACGAATAACTTACGATGAAGAGCTAGATCGTATTCTTTTGGCTACTAATGAAGGTGTTTATTATTCTGACAATTTATTTGAAACAGCTCCTATTGAATTTTCGTCACGAGTACCTGTCTCGGTTATGGGAGTTAATGTGTTTGAGGTGGTGAAACCTGGGCAATATTTAGTTGGTTCTTTTTCAGGCTTGTTTTATTGGATTCCAGAACGAGGATTAGTCTTTAATTATCTGACTAAGAAACCACATGTTGCCATTAAAAGAATGGGACCCCCAATTTCTTCACATCCTATTGCTGGGTATCTACACGATTCCGAAGGGCGAGAATTTGTCTTCGATTACAGTAGGGGGGGAGGAAATATGAGTGATGATATTTACTTTTCTCAAATGCCTGGTCAAATTCAAGCATCTCCAATGTCATTGTGGAATCTTTGTCTTGAGATTCATACAGGGCGTATTTACCAATATCTTTTCGGTAAGTTCTATATTTTATTTATCCCTTTGGCAGGATTGAGTATTATTTGGATACTTATTACTGGATTAATCTTGTATCTGAGAAAAAGAAAAACGAATAAGTAATAAATATTTAACTAGCTTCGATCCTTATTGGAGCTCTTATTTTATGTTGTAATAAATGAATGATTATCTTAAAAAATGTTTATTTTAGATAAGCATTAAAATAAAATCTCTCACTATGGAAGTCTTCGGTTCTTACCCATTAATTATAACAGGATGTTTAATCATTTTGCTCTCATTTATTTTCACTAAAATAGCTAATAGGACAAATGTACCAGCTGTTCTCATGTTAATTGGTTTGGGAGTAATCATCCAGTATGGACTGAAACTAATGAAGATTCCTGAAATTGATTTTTTTCCAATTTTAGAAGTTATAGGCATTATTGGTTTAATAATGATTGTGTTAGAAGCAGCCTTAGAGCTCGAATTGAAGAGGGATAAAATTAAGATTATTCTAAAATCACTTTTAATAGCTAGCCTAGGACTCGTATTTTCATTAATGGCAGCTGCAGCAATCATATTTTATTTAATTCCTAACATGGATTGGTTTACAGCTATACTTTATGCCACGCCACTTTCTATTCTTTCGAGTGCTATAATTATTCCTAGTGTTGGAAATTTGACAGAGGAGAAGAAGGAGTTTCATATTTATGAGAGCACATTTAGTGATATTATTGGTATTATGCTATTCTATTTTGTTTTGAATGTTATAGAATTTCAGAATCCGAATTCACTAGCAGAGTCGACAGTTATGCATCCAATGCTTAGTTTTGGAATGAGTATTGGCATTTCTGTTCTTGTTGCTTTTGCAGCAAGCTATTTACTTTTATATGTGTTTCAATTTATAAACGAAGGCGCTCGTCTTTTTCTATTGATATCTCTTTTAGTTTTACTGTATGCGGTAGGGAAGCTGTTGCATCTTTCTCCATTAATAATTATTCTTGTATTTGGTATTATCGTTCAGAATAATGAATTGTTTTATAAAGGTTTTCTCCGTAAATATTTTCATAAAGAGAAATTCGAGATCTTAAAGCGAGAATTACATGTTATTACCATGGAATCAGCTTTTGTTGTAAGAACTTTCTTTTTTGTGATTTTTGGTGTGAGTATTTTAGTCTCAAGCCTTTTTAGTTTGAAGGTGTTGGGAGTGAGTCTTCTTTTATTAGTTAGTATATATGCTATTCGTTGGTTGTTTCTTCGTGCTTTTATGGGCTTCGATATTTTTCCACAGCTTTGGATTGCACCACGAGGCTTAATTACTGTTCTCTTATATTATGCGATACCACAAGAATACACAAATGCATCTTTTGATTCAGGTATACTCTTATTCATTATTATTGCTACCAGTCTTGTTATGACCTGGGGTTTAATCCGATCAAATAAAAGCGATGAGATTCCTTTAATTATAAATCCTATAATTGAGGAAGAAACCATTGAAGATCAGATGTTGAATATTGCACCAGAAGAAGAAGCTTCAGATAATGACTAAAAGAGTTGTTTACGTAATGCGCTTAATTGATCTCGAAAGATAAGCTTAGAATAAAATTCCTTCCAGGAGCCGAAATGCCTGATGAATAAGGGCGGTAGGCTTTATCGAAGATGTTTTCAATACTAAAACCTAGAATAATCTTATCTCTAAACTGATAACTGTTGTTTAGGTTCACACAAACCCAATTTGGAGAATAGGGTAGACCATTATTATCCTTTGCGTAAAGATGTGACTTATCCTTTTCAGAATCGGCAAGATCTTTATTCGCAATTTCGCCATTGTAGTCAATGGATAGTTTTGATTTGAGCTTATCGGATTTATATTTTAGAGCTATAGATGCAAAAGTTGGCGGTACATGTCTTACAGGACTTCCATCTTTATATTCACCTTGAGATCTGTTATAATAGGCATTTATCAAGAAATTTGACGATAGCTGAGCTCTCGCTTTTAAACTTAAACCATAAATGGTGGCTTTGTCGTCGTTCACAATGGCTTGAATTTGACTATCAATTCCATCGTACATCAAGGTAGATTCACCGTTGAAAGTATAATCTCGACGTACCATAGCATCCTTCAAAATGGAATAGAATCCATTAATATCAACAAAAATATCTTTAGTAATATTTTTGCTTAAGCTAAAGTCGAAATTGTATGCGTATTCTGATTTGAGGTTCTTATTTGGAATAACTACTTTCCCTGGCTCTGAATCAAACACCTTACCGATGTCATCGATATTAGGAGCTCTAAAACCAGTTGTAAAATTTATTTTCAAAATGTAATTATTAGCAGTTTGTAAAGTAGACCCAATACTTCCATTCAAAGCACCAGTATTGAGATCTAAATTATCGAAAGGAAAGTCGTAGAATTCTTTACTAAGTTTTGATTTTATCCAAATATGGGAGTAGCGTAAGCCTCCGTTTATAGTCCATCTATTGTTAAGTTTCCATTTTACATTAATGTAGGACGCAAGACTTGAGTAACTTGAATTATCAGGGTAACGACTCGCTAATGGAGATTGCTCAGAACTCAGAATATTTTTTTTGTGAGCTGAGGAGTTCAGGTAATTATAAAGATATTCCGTTCCGTAAAAAAGTTCAATTTGTTTATCGATTTTCTTATTAAAATCGATATTAGTAGAGAATATATCCAACGCTTCGAAACGCTTACTAATATTGTCATTATTCAATTTTCTGGAATGACGACTTTCTTTATAGTTTTGATAAGCCGAAATGAGCTTGAAGCTATCGTAAATTGAAGTTGCTTTTTTATTAGTGATGTTTAGTGAATGAAACTGAAGTTTTTGAGGACCGTAATACCATTCTGCATATTTAAGATGGTCTCCTGAGTATTGAATAAGTCTATCGTACCTTGGGATGTCCGAAGTCTTAGAAAATAGAAAGTTATATTGAAAATCTAGATCACTTGAAGCTTTGTATCTTAGTTTTTGTATAATATTCATTTGATTGAATTTGCTACCTTCTTGTACGTGAGAATTTGAGTTTGGCACGATTAGATCTTTATTATCTAGTCGAATTACGTATTCATTTCTATCATATTGATTGGTTCCATTTCTTCCCATTTTTAAATCAGAATAATCTGTATGGCTAATGTTTCCTGCATAACTCCATTTATTGTTTCCTACAAAATAGCGAGTATTTAAACCAAGCTCGTGATTTGCAGATGCAAATTTAGTTTTATGGTTTATCTGAAAATTTAAATTAGAATTAGTAGAAAATTTTGGCTTAATCGTGTGAAAATCCATTACACCACCAATAGCATCACTTCCGTATATGACAGAGCCTGGCCCAAGAACAACCTCTGCAGATTCTAAGCTGTTAGGATCGATATTGAGCAGATTCTGTAGATTACCACTTCTGTAAATTGCGTTATTTAAACGAACACCATCTAGAACTATAAGAACTCTATTCGCTGCAAAACCCCTAATCATTGGGCTTCCACCACCCATTTGGCTCTTTTGAATAAAGACTTGTCCACTTTCTTTAAGAAGATCTGCTGATGTTGAAACTTCAGAATTTCTAATAGTACCATTATCTAGTTGAATTATACTAACTGGAACTTCATTGGGATTTTGCTCCCATTTATTGGCGGCAACGGTTACTTCATTGATATTGAAAAACTGGGGGGTAAGTTCAACGATAAACGAATTATTGGCAATTTCGGAATACGTAAGGTGAAGATTCTGAAAAGATGGATGTTGAAAAAAGATGATAGCATCCTTTGAGAAATTTGTTAAATTTGCTTCTCCCTTTTCAGAGCTGTTTGTCGAATAATTTTCTGTATATAAATAGACGTCTTCAATTGGCGTCTTATTAGATGCGTTTCTTATTTTAAGTTTCTGAGATAGTGATATAAATGAGATGTTTAGGAAAAGGCAGAAGAGTATAGATTTTTGCATAGGGTATCTTTATAATAAATTTATAAGACAGGTTTATATTTAGACTGTTCTTATGAACAAAACAAAATTAGAATAAACTTTTGATATAAGTATCATAAAAATAAGAGCTTGTCTGAATTGACAAGCTCTTATTTTTTTGTATTATTTTGAATTATTTCATCGTAACTTGATCACCCTGATCGTAAACTACATCTTTAGGAATTTTAGCTCTTTGAATGCGATATAAATCATTTAAGAGTTCATTATGAATATAACCTTTGTTTTGAATGATTTCACTAGCCATTTCATAATCACCATTGCCTTGAATTTCTAAAACTAATTTAGAAAGAGATTCAATGGCTTTCTTCATCTTATAATCGTTAATTTTATACGTCTTTGTTTTTGAATCATACTTAAATGCTTCTTGTTCTTTGAAATAATTGAAGCGAATCATGTTAGCTACACCTTGGGCATCTGTAACACCAAATCGGATTGAACGGAAAACATCAGCCATATATGTCACATAATTATCCACTAGGTCAACATCTTTAAGTTCGTTCATTTCGTGAAGCTTAGTGATGAAAAACATCCTTAAAACATCATTCTTCAGTTCTCGAATAATTGCATAATGTTCTTTTAGTGCATCTTTTACGCTTCCTTTATTAGTAATTGTTTGAGAAATCCCAAGACTATTACTAATCTCATAAAAAATGGTGTTCTGAAAGAAAGATGTGAATTTTACATGTTTTCTCTGCTTTTCATCAATAACAAGATTCGTAATAGGTTGAAGAATTTTCTGAAATTTTGCTTCCATCACATTTTTAAAGTAAATTTTTCTTGAATTAGTAACAACTCTTTCAGTTCCTATAGGAAGATTTAGCCCAATTAGTTTACTCCCTGCGTTACAGTAGCCTGCGTTATATAATACATCATAAATAACGATATCAGAATTTGCAGTAGGAGATTCAGATTTAAATTTATCGTCTACAGGTAAATTTTTCTGCAAGTAAGGAAGTAGTAATGAGAACTTCTTAACATCTTTTGTCCATTCGACATTTCTCAATAAAATGAAGGCTCCATATGAGTATTTTGTCCAGATAAGATGATCTTCAAGATTTTCAATTGGACCTGCAACAAAGTCAATTTTATTATCTTTTAAATTCAACCAAAGAGCATCGCTTTTTGTAAAGTTATCAGTTAATAGATCTTCTGCTCGTTGTAATAGATACGCCTTGAAATCACCACAGTCACATAATTCAGCACCTCTGCGCATATACTCAACTGCTTTATTAATTTGAATTTTGTATGCCTCGTGGTATGGTAAAACTTTTAGATCACCTTTTGCATCTTTTTTTACGACAGTGAAAGGCTCAAACTTTTCATTCCCAGCAATGGCAAAGAAATCATTTTGGTTCATATCACTCGGAAAGAACCCTGCACCAAGTGGACGTGGAGGATAATCATCCGTAAAAGGTGCATCACCATCTAATCTATCCCAAGGTCCATAATTAATCATGGCATAAGCTTTGATATCGGAATCGTCTCCCATTTTATTTAGAAGCTCATTTTTGTCGCCATAGGATTGTAGCCAGTATAGCTCATCGATGGCATCAGCAGCTCTTAAAAGGTGAGAGAATAATTTGGCATGACCATCTGATAAACCACTTAAATCAGCGTTTAGCTTAACCTTTGCATAATTAGCAAGCTTGCGTTGCATCACTGTATCTTTTGTGGTTTTAACCTCTTTTTTTTCAGGTTGGCAAGCAATAATTGAAGAGAGTACTAGCAGAGCACTTAGGAAAAATAAGTTGTAACGTTTCATAATCGAGGGTATTTTGCGTTAGGTATTAATTGGATTCTGTTAGCAATATTCTGTGCAAACAAATAAAGATGAATTGTTTAATTCTAAGTTAAGGATTGTTTCGATTAATTACAAGAAAATTTCTTTACCTAAGTATAAGCTACGGATGAATTGAGTGCATGGCGATTTTTAAATTTTTAATGCTGTTTATATAAAGCAAAAAAAAACTTGACTGTTTTACCAGCCAAGTTCTTTCTTAATCTCTTTTAATTTCTTCAGGGTACTCTATTCGTGCATGATAAATATTAATGAGCATCTGAGTAAATATTTGTTTAACCTGGTGAATGTTTTTAAAACTGATGTCAGCCATCTCAAATCGATTTTCAGAAATCTGTTTATTTATCAGGCTTACAACTAAGTTTTCAATTGTTTTAGGAGTTTTTTCTTTTAAACTCCTCGATGCTGCTTCAACTGAATCAGCCATCATCAAGACTGCTGTTTCCTTTGAAAATGGATCAGGACCAGGATAGGTGAATTTTTCTTCGTCTATCTCTTTGTCTGGATATTTATTTTTGAACGATGTGTAGAAATACTGTACACGTCCTGAACCATGATGTGTTTCAATAAAATCGATAATCTGTTGAGGTAGCTTGTGCTTCTTGGCTATCTTAACACCGTATTTCACATGATCTGTGATGATTTGTGCAGATTTATCAAACTCTAAACTATCATGAGGGTTTCTATTGGTCATTTGATTCTCGATGAAATAGATAGGGTTTTTCATTTTCCCGATGTCATGGTAAAGTGCACCTGTTCTTACTAAAAGAGGGTTGCCACCAATTTCATTTATAGCTGCTTCAGCAAGATTTGACACTGTTAACGAATGTTGAAAAGTTCCAGGAGAATGCTGAATGAGTTTACGTAGAATTGGATGATTTTGGTTGGCAAGCTCAATTAAAGTTACGTCAGAAATAAATCCAAATAATTTTTCGAAAATGTATATTAGCGAATACGAAAAGGTTAATAGAAGCCCATTAATTGCAAACCACATGAAGTTTGTCCATTCAATTTCTTGAACACTTCCTTCCTGAGTAATTGCGAAAGCAAAATACACGATGCTATACGTGAAGAATGTAATAATAGCAGTAACAACTAATTGCCCTCTTCTTTCGAGCTGAGGTAAAGAGTAAATAGCCATAATTCCTGCAGAAAGCTGTAAGAATAGAAATTCGAAGCTATTAGGTGCTAAAAATCCACATAGTAATAAGGCAATGATATAAATAAATAAGGCAGACCTAGAATCGAGTAGTGTTCTAAGAACTACGGGAATCAGTACAAATGGAATTATGTAGATATTGATGTTTGGGAATTTAATAGCCAAACTTGAAAGTCCTACAAATAGTGTTATTAAGAGTAATATAAAAAGAAGCTTTTTGTTGTCTTCGAGTATTTGTAAACGAAAATTTCTGAGATATAAGAATAATAAAACTAGACAGGCAAGAATCAATAAGCTTTGTCCGCCCATTATTAAATAATGGCTTTGCGATGATCCTAATATACTTTCGTACTCACTCTTTAAGGACTCTAAAATTCTAAAAGTATCGTCATCAATAACATCTCCAATTAGAGCAATTCGCGTATCAGCTTTAATTAAGCCTTTAGTAAGTGAAATATTACTTAGCATGCTATTTTTAACCTTCTCCGACATCTTTTCATTATAAATAAGATTGGGAGTGAGGTAAGTATCTAAATTCAGATTCTGAAAAAAGATGTGGTAGCTCTTGTTTTTAAAATCATTTTTTAAGCTATTACTTATAAATTCATAAGCAATTCTAGGCGTGTATAAGCTCTTGGTTTCTACCTTCTCACTAACATTATTAACTGTTCTATTAACTTTATCAGGAGATTTAAACTTAGTGTTGGAAGCTTCCAAAATTCCAATATCATAAATTCCTGAAATAATATCTTGGAAATAGAGATGAAGGCGTTTTTTCTCAATAGCAATTTTTGCTTTACTGTAATTCAGCCTTTTGAAATTTTCCGTCTGGCTGTAAACTGTCCATTTCTTATTGAAATTCGAATTGAATTTGGTTTTTATTTTTTTTAAAACCTCTGGTTTAAATTGATAGTAAGGGTAGTAGTTTGCTAGAAGACTATCTCTATTTTCATTTAGTTCAGCTTCCGTTTTATGAATTGCAAAATCGAAAGGTGCAATCAGAGTTTCGTGCATCCAAGGCTTTCCTTTCTGAAACTCGTATCTAAAATTCCCAATATTAGGATATATAAGAGATAGAATGCCTAAGGTAATAATGAAAAGTAGAACTCGATATATGGCATTGATATTCTGTCTAATCCAGCGGATGTATTTCTTCATATTATAGAGTTTGGAGTCTGTTTAAAATCTTAAATTATATTCAAAGTACTCAGATAAAAGTAATCATTATCCTTTAAAATAAGGTCTTGTTGACTCTTTTTGCATTATTATTAAGCTTAAGAGAAAAAAGGGAGTAAATGATTTGATTTATTTATATATTTGATTCAATTACGTTCAATAAAATAATTAAGTATTAATCAATAGCTAAAACTTGTATTGCAAATGACCTATGGTATTTCTGATTTAAGTATTATTCCTGTTCGGAAAGAACCAACTGAAAAAAGTGAGATGCTTAGTCAGATTCTTTTTGGTGAGCATTTCGAGGTGATAGAATCTACTGAGAAGTGGTCAAAAGTTAAATTGGCATTCGACAAGTATGAAGGTTGGGTTGACAGTTTGATGATTACTGAGATTGAAGAAGATCTTTTTAATAAACTGAATAAAGGTTTTCCTGTTGTAGCTAATGATACGTTTAACTTGGTTTTTCAAGAGAAGGATTATTCAAACAAGTTAATTGTTCCAGCTAGCTCATTCCCATTTTGTGATTTAGAGAAAAAAACGTTCATGTTAGCTGATAAGATTTATCATTATCAAGGAGTGGTTTCTTCCAATGGTAAAAAGCCTGAAGAGCTTAGAGATTCTCTTATTGAATCGGCATTGAAGTATTTTAATGCACCTTATCTATGGGGAGGACGTACACCGTATGGTATAGATTGTTCGGGGCTGAGCCAAATCGTTTATAAATTAAATGGTATTTGTTTACCTCGTGATGCGAGTGAGCAAGTTAAAGAAGGTGAAGTTTTAACTTTTGTTGAAGAAGCTTTACCAGGTGATTTAGCCTTTTTTGATAATGCAGAAGGTCAAATTAATCATGTTGGTATTATTTGGGATCGACATAAAATTATACATGCCTCAGGAAAGGTGCGTATTGATAATGTAGATCATCTTGGAATATTTAATGTAGATACTCAACAATATTCTCATAAACTTAGAGTGATAAAAAGGATTATTCCTTAATCACAATTAGTCATATACCAATAAAGCCACTATTCCTCGAATAGTGGCTTTATGAGTTCAGATTGTTTCTATAAGAATAGTAGCAGGCTAGCAGCCATTACAGCCATCCCTGCAATTAAACCATAAATTGCAATATGATGTTCTCCATATTCTTCAGCAGTAGGTAGGAGTTCGTCGAGCGAGATAAAAACCATAATACCTGCAACACCTCCGAACAAAGTACCAAAAATGGTATCATTTAAGCCCAAAACAGAATAAATCAGAAAAAAACCGATTAGCGCTCCAATAGGTTCTGCTAAGCCAGATAGAAAGGAGTATACAAATGCTTTTTTTCTACTACCAGTTGCATAGAAAATAGGTACTGAAACCGCAATTCCTTCTGGTATATTGTGAATTGCAATAGCCACTGCAATAGGGATGGCAATAGTAGGGTCTGTTAAGGCTGCAGCAAATGTTGCTAAACCTTCAGGAAAGTTGTGGATTCCGATAGCTAATGCCGAGAACATGCCCATTCTCATCAATTTTTTATCTTTCAATTTTTTCTCATCAAGATCTTCAATTTTTTTAACCTCATGAGGGTTTTCATATGATGGAATCATTCTATCGATGATAGCTATAAACATGATACCTCCAAAGAAGGAGAGAATAGCATAAATGGTTCCATTCACTTCACCATGAGCGCCTACTAAGGCATCTTTTGCTTTTTGTAGAATTTCCACAAAAGAAACATAGATCATTACACCAGCAGAAAAGCCAAGAGATAACGATAAAAATTTTGTATTTGTTCGTTTTGCAAAGAATGCAATGGCACTACCAATACCGGTAGAAAGCCCTGCAAAAAGCGTAAGCCCAAACGCAAAAGCAACTGTGTCAAAATCAAATTCCATATAGTTCGTTTTTGTTTTTTTATTGTTTTATGAAGTACAAAGATATAATTATTTAGAACAAATCTTAATAAGCTGCTTTGTTTTTCAATGGTTTGGTAAGGTTTTGCAGACATCTGATAATGAGATCATCCCAAATCTGCTGTATTTAAAGTAATATATTGACTATAAGTAGTGTGTAAATCAGTCTCATGTCTTTATTCTCATCTCTCAGTATCTATTGTTTTTTTGTATATGAAAAAATCATGTTTTAAATTTACTATGATTATCGATACAGGTTTAATTTAAAGGTTCTGCTATGACTTATTTTATCTCAAATGAATGTATTGCATGTGGTTCTTGTATGAATGAATGTCCAGTTGATGCGATTTCAGCGGGAGATATATTTGTTGTTAATGCAGATGATTGTATTGATTGCGCTGCGTGTACAGAGGTTTGCCCTGTAGATGCGATTTCAGAAGTATAAAAAAAGAAAGACGAATCAATAAAAAAAGGATGGCTAAAACCATCCTTTTTTATTAGATATCTTAGGATTAAAATCCATTCAACTTCATCGTCACTGTTGGAATAAGTAGTAAGAATCCTAGTATAATAAGAACTACCATAAAACCACCAATCCATTTCACCCACTTATCGTATGGAATTTTAGCTACACCTAATACGCCAATTAAAACACCAGAGGTAGGTGTAATCATATTAGTAAAGCCATCTCCAAACTGAAAAGCCATAACAGTAGCCTGACGCGATACGCCAATCAAGTCTGAGAATTGTGACATCATTGGCATAGTTAAAGCTGCTTTGGCAGATCCAGAAGGAATAATAACATTGATGAAATTTTGAATCACGTACATCATACCAACTGATGCAATTTTACCAAAATCATTCATCGATTTTGAAATGTAGAATAGGATAGAGTCAATGATTTGTCCTTCTTCCAATACGATTAGAATACCACCAGCTAAACCAACAATAAGGGCAGCAGAAAGAATATCACTCACACCTTCGAGAAATAATTTGGTAATATCATTAGCCGACTGACTGTATGCAATACCCGAGAAAATACCCATAGCAAAAAATAGCGTAGATATTTCCATAATGTACCATCCGTAGCCCATAACACCAACAATTAGATAAATAATGGTGAATAAAAGAAGGTTAAGAATGAAGAAGTGAACTGACTTACGTAAAGACATAAATCCGAATAAGGCAAATAAACCTGTTACAAAAGGAAGAACGTAAGTCGTTGTTTCCGAGTTACCAATTTTCAAGGTACTCTGTGGGTAGTAGAATGAGAATGTTGCCATTGTTACCAATAGAATAATATAAGTTACCCAAGCCGAAACAGGCGTATAGTATTCAATATTTTCAACGTCTGATGCATGGTGTTTTCTCCAGTAGTTATCATCTGTGTAAACCAATGAGCTTTCTGGATTCTTGCGAACCTTAGCCGCATAACGTAAGATAAATGTGAAACCAATAATATTAATCACGAACCAGCAAAATAGACGGTACTCAATACCCGAGAATAATGGCAGGTTAGATAAACCTTGTGCAATACCAATAGTAAAAGGATTTAATAAAGCGCCCGCAAAACCTAAGCCCGCAGCCACAAAACAAATCGCAACACCAACAATAGAATCGTATCCCATTTTAATTGCCATTGGCACAAAAATGATGGTAAAGGCTATGGTTTCCTCACTCATTCCAAAGGTGGCCCCAAATATGGAGAATATGAGCATGATTAGTGTCAGTATAATATTGTTGACGCCTATTTTCCGAATGAACTTGTTCTTTTCGAGCCTCTTGGTAAACTCCAGAAAGGAGTAGATTCCCACATCGATTGACTTACTGGCATTCATGATCCAAAAAGCACCACCAATAATCAGAATAAACATGATGATATCAGCTTTATCAACGAAGCCATTGAAAAATGAAGAGAAAACTTCCCAGCTCTGTCCACTATTATCCACCTGATGGTATGAATCCTGAACAATAACAGAACGGTCGGTGCCATTAACATTTACAATAGTTCTGTCGTATTCTCCACCTGGAATAATCCAAGTTAAAATGGCAGAGAGAATCACTATTGCAAATACAATAACGTAGGTGTGAGGTACTTTTTTAAACATATCTTTCTATTAGTTATAAGATGTGAGATATCAGAGATGAGATGATTTTTATGAACTAAGCCATAGTATACAATTAAACTTTCTCATATCTTACATCTAAAATCTCAATTCTGATTTTGAGCTGTAAAAATAAGAACATTCCATAGAATACACTCATTATTGGCTAGATAATGAGTGTGTAATTGTATGTTATCGAAAAGGTTTGCATTTTTACGATTTTTAACCACATTAGAGGTGCTAAATCGCATCATTTTATTTACTTTCGCAAAGTATAAATTGGCTATTATCAATTGATTACGATAATGAATGAATTGATAACTATAAATTATTAATCCGGAAAAGTATGAAATTACTTGTTAAGAATATAAAGAAACTGGTTCAGGTTGAAGATGAGCCAAGAAAGTGGGTTGCTGGTGCTGATATGGCTAAGCTTAATTGTATCGATAATGCCTTTTTATTAATAGACGAAGGTAAAATCGAGGATTTTGGAACAATGGTGTCAATGCCTAATTTCGATGAGATTGAAGGTACAGATGTTATGCAAGAAATTGATGCAACAGGCCGCATGGTTTTCCCATCATTCTGCGATTCGCATACACACTTGGTTTACGCGGGTTCTCGCGAGATTGAATATACCGATAAGATTAAAGGTTTATCATACGAGGAGATTGCAAAACGCGGTGGAGGAATATTGAATTCTGCTAAGCGTATGCACGAAGCTACGGAAGACGAATTGTATGAATCTGCAATGGAGCGCCTTCACGAGATTATTGGAATGGGAACAGGAGCCGTTGAGATTAAGTCGGGATATGGCTTAACTGTAGAAGATGAACTCAAAATGCTTCGTGTTATCAAGCGATTGAAAGAAACAACACCACTTATCATTAAGTCAAGCTTCTTAGGGGCTCATGCTGTATCTGCAGAATATAAAGGTCGTCAGGCTGAGTATGTCGATATGGTTATTAACGAGATGATTCCTATGGTAGCAGCCGAAGATTTAGCTGACTATATCGATGTATTCTGCGATAAAGGCTTCTTTACCGTAGAAGAAACCGATCGTATTCTTAATGCAGGAATGAAACACGGCATGCGTCCAAAAATTCATGCTAATGAGTTAGATTATTCAGGCGGAATTCAAGTAGGTGTAAAATACAACGCACTTTCAGTTGATCACCTTGAGTTTGTAGGCGATGCTGAAATTGAAGCTTTAAAAGGATCGGAAACTATGCCAACGGTATTGCCAGGAGCAGCTTTCTTCCTAAACATGGTTTGTTCACCCGTTCGTAAAATGATGGATGCAGGTTTACCAGTTGCTTTAGCTTCCGACTTTAACCCAGGATCATCACCATCAGGAAACATGAAATTTGTTTTGTCATTGGCTTGTATCAATTACAAAATGCTACCACAAGAAGCGATTAATGCTACAACAATTAACTCGGCATACGCAATGGGTGTAGAAGATGAAGTTGGAAGTATTGCACGAGGCAAAATTGCAAACCTGTTTATCACAAAAGAAATTCCATCAATCGAATTTATGCCATATGCATATGGCAGCAACTTGGTCGATACGGTTATCCTTAATGGGCAAGTACTATAATAATTAGACGCTGAAGCTTATATTTCACGAATTAAAACGAATTCCACGAATGACTGATTTGCTATATAAAGAAGAGTGCTATGCCATTATAGGTGCTTGTATGGCAGCTCATCGTAATTTGGGTTCTGGATTTTTGGAGAGTGTATATGCCGAAGCATTGATGAAAGAGTTTGAAAAAAGTAATGTGCCATACGAAAGAGAAAAGAAGATAGAACTTTTTTATGAAGGTCAAAAGATGAATAAATATTTCAGAGCTGATTATGTTTGTTTTGGATCAATAATAGTAGAGTTGAAAAGTAAATCATTTTTACTTAAAATTGATGAGCAGCAAACCATAAACTATTTAAAGGCAACCAATTTTCAATTAGGTTTATTGGTGAATTTTGGAGAGAGTTCTTTAAAGTATAAGAGGTTTGTCAATACAATCAAATAGAACATCTATAATCATAAATTCGCGGAATTATTTTAAAATTAGCGTAATTAAAAATTTATATATACAATGAAACAATTAATCGAATGTGTCCCTAATTTCTCTGAAGGGAACGACATGAATATCATTAAGCAGATAACTGACGAAATTGAATCTGTAGAAGGTGTAAGCCTTGTTGATGTTGACCCAGGTAAAGCAACTAACCGTACTGTAGTAACTATGGTTGGTACGCCTGACGAGGTTTTAGAAGCAGCTGTAAAAGCTGTTAAAAAAGCGGCTGAGTTAATCGATATGAGTAAGCACTCAGGTGCTCACCCACGTTTCGGAGCAACTGACGTTTGTCCATTGGTACCTGTTGCCAATATTACTATGGAAGAAACAGTTGAGTATGCACACAAATTGGCTGAGCGTATCGGTACTGAGTTAAACATTCCTGTATATTGCTACGAGAACGCAGCACGTATCGAAGAGCGTAAGAATTTAGCTGTATGTCGTGCCGGTGAGTACGAAGCAGTAAAAGATCGTATTGGAACTGAGCGTTGGAAACCTGATTTTGGACCTGCTGAATTTACCGATGCTGTTGCTAAGTCGGGTGTTACTGCAGTAAGTGCACG
Organism: Marinifilaceae bacterium; assembly: GCA_016744515.1. GTDB lineage: Bacteria > Bacteroidota > Bacteroidia > Bacteroidales > Marinifilaceae > Ancylomarina. The sequence continues at coordinate 33,491 of JADGEF010000022.1, forward strand.
TAACTTCCTAGTAGCATATAACTTCAACCTAAACACCACTTCTACACGTCGTGCCAATGCAATTGCATTCGATGTTCGCGAAAGAGGTCGTACTAAGCGCGAAGGAAATCCATCAACAGGAAAAATCGTAAAAGATGCCAATGGTAAGCCAGTAATGACTCCAGGAACATTGAAAGCGACTAAGGCTATTGGATGGTTTATCGAGGAGTTTGGCGTTGCTCAAATCTCTATGAATATGACTGATATATCTATCACTTCTATTCATAAAGCTTTCGACGAAGTTTGTGCGAAATCTCAAGCTCGTGGAATCCGCGTTACAGGTTCCGAATTAGTAGGTGTTGTGCCATTGCAGGCTATGTTAGATGCAGGTAAGCATTACTTACGCATGCAAGGTCGTTCAACAGGTATTGCCGATCGCGAGATTATTAAAATCGCCGTTAAATCCTTAGGATTAGACGAACTTTACCCATTCGAAGCTGACAAGAAAATCATCGAGTATATTCTTGAGAACGAAGCTAAGAAAGGCGCTAAGAAATTAGTTGACATGAGCTTAACAGCTTTTGTTGAAGAAACCGCTTCTGAATCTATGGCTCCAGGTGGAGGATCAATCTCTGCTTATATGGGTGCAATGGGTGCTGCTCTTGGTTCAATGGTTGCTAACCTATCGGCTCACAAGCCAGGATGGGACGATCGTTGGGAAGAGTTCTCTGATTGGGCTGAGAAAGGTAAATTCTACCATACTAAGCTAAACTGGTTAGTTGACGAAGATACCAATGCCTTCAACAAAATTATGGATGCCATCCGTTTACCTAAGAAAACTGACGCTGAAAAAGCGGCACGTACCGAGGCAATGGAAGAAGCAACAAAATTTGCGACTATGGTTCCTTTCCAAACCATGGAATTGTGCTTAGGCTGCATGGACGTATGTAAAGCAATGGCCGAAATCGGAAACCCGAATTCAATTACCGACGCAGGCGTAGGCGCACTAGCCGCACGTTCGGGCGTATTAGGTGCTTACATGAACGTGAAAATTAACGCAGCCGATTTAGCTGATAAAGCTTGGTCTGCCGATATCCTTGCAAAAGGACAAGCAATTGTAGACAAGGCTGTAGCACTCGAAAACGAGATTGTAGCAATGGTAAACGCTAAAATCTAATAGCGAACCACACTATATTTTATTCAGACCTGTCAAGATTTTAAATCCTGACAGGTCTTTTTATTTATTGTCATTACGAAAGAGCCTAAGCGACTGAAGTAATCTCATATTTATATAACAAGCTTAATCATTTCACTTTCTCTTCCCGGTCCCAGAGCGGAGTCGAAGGGCAGGAGGAGTACCCGTCCCGATTTATCGGGAGAGGGGGAGGTGGTTTAAAGAAAAATATTTGGGCGTTCCTTCTCCCCAACATCAGAATCTAAAATACCCCACAACGCAGTGCATTAATTAGAATAGAGAATCATCCTAGAGTCAAGTCGAAAGGCAGGCTTTCCGCTACAACTCCTCGTATGGCTTTCGTCCCTCAAACCATACTGTGGGGTTTCCACTACAATCCTTAACGCAAGCCTCGCATCAAACTTAACCCGTCATGCTCTGACTCTAAGCAAGCCTCAATTCCACACACACACATAAAGATGAAGAAAGGGAACTGAATGCTCCCTTCTTTGCTGCTTTATAAGACAATACAGCTATTAACCAATAAAATAGTAAGTTTGCATTACTCTAATCACAAAACAAATCCGAATGAATAAAAAACAACTTCAAATAGCAGATATAGTATTAACCTTCTACTATAAAAATAGGCAACCCACAAGTATTCAAAATGCTTTTAACACCAAGATAATTGAACAACTTAATTACCCAGGTCACAGAGAATACAGAGATGATTTAACCTTTGTTAGAGACATCTTGAGTAATAAATACCTAATAGACAACAATATTAATAGCAATGATGATTATTGCAAAATTACTTCTACTGGAATTCAATTCATTCAAGACCATGAAACCTACACCGTCTATATAAATCATCAAAAAATAGAGGAAGAAAAAGCCCAAACGAAAGCAAATAAACAAAGGAAATGGGATTCGTTCATGAAGATTGTTAATGATTTCAATGCAATAGGAAAAGCTGTTTCAATGCTTGTTCCTGCTATTTTATTTATCCTTTCAATAATATTTAGTGAGCAAGTTTCAGTGACAAAAAAAGCTGTTTTTGATTTTCTTAGACCTAATACAACTACCCAGCAAGCCACCACAATCTCAGACACAATCCAACAACAAAAAATAATAAATGGGCATTGAATCATCCGCTTGAGTGAGCTTGTAGCTCGTGTTCTATTCAATTTCTCAATAGAAGTAAATCGGCTTACCGTATGTGATGAGATTGCTACCCCCATCTGCCGCCAGTTTGTAACTGGTGGTAATTATCAATTTTGAATAATGGAAATCTCCCTACTACAAAATTCATTGGATAGAAGTTCTTGTTGGGTTAAATCACAAGTCAAAGACTTGCGATATTGGGGGGGGGCATTTATCATGAGATTGCCACGTCCTCATACTTCGTCCTCGCAAAGACAGCCTTTAATTGTCATGCTCCGACTATAAGTAAGCCGTAAATGTCGGGGTATGACTAAATAAATACCTTGTCATTGTGAGGGAGCCATAGCGACTGTAACAATCTCTCAATAGAAGCGAATCAGCTTATTGCGATCACTGTGCTTATATTATAAGATTGCCACGTCCTCATTCTTCGTCCTCACAAGCCTTTAAAGAGTGAGACCCTCAAGTCCGAAATCGTGACTTATCAAGCGTATGAGTCGCAGATACCTAGTAATTAAATTTCTTCTCCTTATTTTCAAGGAGGTGTACCCGTTTCGATTTATCGAAATGGGGGAGGTGGTGTTTAATGCAAGTTTTGAGCCTTGCATATTTTTCATAACTTGTGAAAAAAAACATTGCTATGAATTATTTAGAACAATTTGAATCAGATGATATTCTTTATCACTACACTAAAACAACAACGGCACTTGAACATATTTTAGCCAAAGAACAGTTACGCTTATCAGATCGAGTTAATTCTAATGATCCTATAGAAAATATGACTCCAAAAACGCTGATAAAAGTTGAAAGTTTAGAAAATGAAACTTATGACAATTGGGATAAATATGTAGAGGAAATAGAGAAAAAGATGAATCAGATTAAACAAGTCTGTTTTTGTATGAATGCAACGAGTAATCGTTTAAAAAAGCTGGATGAGAAACCGGCAGAATTTTATGGTTGTATGAAGCCTCGAATGTGGGAACAATATGCTGATAATTATAATGGTGTTTGTCTTATACTTTCAAAGGTTGAATTATTAGAACAATTGGATAGAAGTTATAAAAAAAGAAAAATTAAGTATGTAAATTATAGTGATCTAGAAAATAAGAAGATTGAAATAAATTCTAGAGATCTTAAAGATCCTTATTATAACTTGTGCTTAAAGCAGGTGAATAAAAAGATAGACAAATATATTTTTCACAAGCATAAAGATTATGAGGGAGAGAATGAATATCGAATTTGTTCTTATTCGGATAAAGTTTTAGAAATTAATATTAAATCAGCTATAAAAGGTATTGTAGTATCCGATAAGAATAGCAAATATTTTGAAGAAAAACTTCTTGAATACGCTGAAGATCTTAAGATTGATGTTTTTAAGGTTAATTGGAAAGGTGAAGGGGCTGATGCAATTAATTTGATAGATTTGGTTGAATGTCGTAAAAGAAATAAAACTATTGCTGAGGGATTCAAAAAGAGAAATCTTAACAAAAAGGAATAGTGACCAGCTCCCGCAGATATTTTATCTGCGGGTTTCGCATTGGGGATTTATAATCCCAACTCCTGCAGATATCTTATCTGCAGGTTTTGAGTTGGGGATTTCTAATCCCAACTCCTGCAGATATCTTATCTGCAGGTTTTGAGTTGGGGATTTCTAATCCCCTTTTCAGCTTAGGAGATTGTAAATCGCCAACACCTCAAGCCCCGATTACAAATCTGGGGCAACAATTGTCTTCAAATATTCTTTTTCTTCAGGTCCGTCCATTTATCATGATATTGCCACGTCCTCATACTTCGTCCTCACAAAGACAGCCTTTAATTGTCATGCTCCGACTATAAGTAAGCCGTAAATGTCGGGTTATGACTAATAACTCCATTTATTGATCCCGACACGTCGGGAACAAAAAGAGTGAGATTTTCAAACTACTGCGCTCAAATTT
>JADGEF010000164.1 GCA_016744515.1 Marinifilaceae bacterium
ATGAATCCTTCGGATTCTAAGAAGAAATCTAATTGTCGCAGGTTCTTTGTTAGGTAGAGTAAAAGCAGCCGTACGAAATTATCTGATGATTTTTCGGCTTCTAGATTATTCATCAGATAAATTACGAAAACAATATTTAGTATGTACATAAACACTGTCTTTTAGTTGGACTCCCTAAGAGTCCTATTTTTTGTTTAGATATCCTTCTCTATTAAACATGTGAATCCTCCGAATTCAAAACAGAGAAATATCAAATTATTTTGAATACAATCATCTTCTTCTCTTCCAAAAATATAGTTAAGCCTTTAGTGAAAAATTCTTTATTAGTGGGCTTCGTTTGATAATCTACGATTTAAAAATAATCTAAAAGACCTTATGGGAAAAATAGAGATAATATTAATTTGTGCGTAAGACAAGTAGCTTTAATTGTTGACACGCAAAGATATTACCAATTTAATTTAGACCCAACTTTTGAAACTTATTTAGAAAATGGTAATACTTATGTCAAAGTGAGAAATGCAACAAGTCACTTATAAAAAAATACTATTTTTTTTCATATATTTACATTCACACAATTTAAACAACAATTCATCAATATTTTAAATAACTTCGTCACATCATTTTTTGATCTTATTAAGAGTAAAGATCACTCAAAACATATCTCAACTTAGGAAAAAGAACATTTTTTTATAAAACGTAACACTCTGACAATGTTTAAGATGTAATACGAAAATAATTAATTGTCAATATTTTTTCGTTTTATTGGGTTACATTTTACAAAAAAAGGGAATAAAGGGGTAGATAACATGGATTACACAACAGAAGCAATTCTAGATGGAATTGGGATGAGCAATAATGATGTATTAAATTACGTCTATAGCAAGTTCTTTCCAGATACTTGCAGATTCGTTGAAAATAATAGTGGAACCAGTGAAGACGCACGCGATCTTTTTCAGGAAGCTATTATAGTAATCTTTCGGAAGATGAAGAAAGCACCTATTATGCTAACTTGTAATTTTCGAACGTATATCTACTCTGTATGCCGACTATTGTGGTTAAAAAAACTAGAGAAGCAAAAAGGTAATCTTGATATTATCAAATCAGATGCGGTACTCGACCAACAGGTTGAAGATGTAAGTAAATCTTACGAACAAACTGAAAAGTACCGTCTGTATCAGAAGCATTTTAAACAATTGCCTCCTGACTGTCAAGAAATCATGAAGCTGTATCTTGAAAAAGTATCTGCAAAAGAAATTGCAAAAAAATTAGGCTTTGCTGGAGAAGATTACGTAAAATCTAGGAAGTATAAGTGCAAGCAAACACTTATAATGAATATTAAAAGCGATAATCAATTTACCGAAGTATGATGAACGAAAAAAAATTTGACCGTATAGAGAATTATCTAGACGATCAGCTAAACGAAAACCAAATCCTAGATTTTGAAAAAGATCTAATGGATGATCTTGATTTGGAGATGGAATTAAATCTTCACACTGAGATTAATGAAGCTATTATGGAAGAAGATGTCATGGAATTGAGAGCTAAGCTTGAAGCCATTGATGTTCCAGCAAGCCCTGAAGCAAAACGTAAATCAAGATTTCAAAGCAATTGGAGAATTGCTGCTGCTTCTATGATTATATTTATTGGTATGGCTAGTGTATACCATATGCTCGGCAACAAAATATTCACCAATGAAGACGTGTTCATGGAATATTACAAGCCTTACAGCATTGTGATCAATATGCGTTCCTCTTCTGAAGCAGAAAACACAGATAAGGTGATAGAACAGGCTCTTAAGTCTTATGAATCTAAAAACTATCGTGCTGCACTATCCTTATTCCAAACAATTTTGGATAAAGACAGTACTAATTTAACAAGTAATTTTTATTCGGGTATCTCTAATATTCAAGTGCAAGAGTATCCAAAAGCTAATAAGAATTTTATTCGGGTATTAGATCATAAAAACAATCTGTTTATTGAGCAATCTGAGTGGTATTTAGGATTTTGCTACCTAATGACTAACGAAAGAGAAAAAGCTAAAGAAACTTTTATTGCTATTGCCGAAGGGAATAGTTTCTATAGAACTAAGGCTAAGGAAATCCTTAGTAAGCTGGAATAAATTACTTCGTCATATCGCTAATATATAAAGGATTGTTCTTAAAGAACAATCCTTTTATGCGTTTATAATACTCTTAAATTAAGATCTAACTTCCTACTTAATCAGCTATAGATCACATGTGAAACAACTTTTCTTACCTCATATTGTAGTTATTTCAATCTAAAGAGCTTGAGAAGCTGTTATAACAGCTCAAATTCATCTAAAGTTTACTCTTTAACTTTATTAGATAAGAAGTATTTCCCAATGAAATAGATGCCTCCAGCTACAATTACGATTCCTAGGATCATCAAAACCTTATGGATCATGCTAAACCTAAATAAAGATTCTGTATCACCAATGGCAACATAACCTGACCAGAAGTAAGGATGAGATTTTAAAGCATCAGCCGAGTTGAGATATTCTAATTTAGCCTGCTGCAAGGCAACATCTTTTGGAAAATTCTGCGACAAAAACTTATAGAATGAAGACATAAGAATAGAGCCTGATAAGTCTTCAACCGTCCACAGCGTCATGATTAAACTTGGACAACCAGAATAGAAGAAGCCTCGTGCTAAACTCATAACACCTTCCCCTTTAAGAAACTTACCATCTCCCGAATTACAAGCACTTAAAACAACCATTCTAGCTTTAAGGTTCATATTATAAATCTCATACGTATTCAATAAACCATCATTCAAACTATCTTCAGTTTGAGTAAAAACCAATTTAGAATACATTGGATTATCATCATCTAAAATAGTATGCATAGCTAAATGCAGGATATCGTAATTCTCTGCATTTTTCTTAAAATTCGATTCAGAAGCAAATTCATCAATAAAGGTTTTCCCATCAAATACCTTAGAAATTTTCTCGACTTCAATTTTAGCACCTGGTAGAGGATACAACTTATTGTGATGAACTTGTCTTGTAATAAGAATTGAATCACTCACATTATCATAGGAAGGAGCAAATGCTAACAATTTCCTAGCAGAAGAGGTTGAAAATCCACTCTCAGGGCGCTTATAAGCAATCGTAGCTGAATTTTGATAGCTAATTGGGTTATGACGAATTAGATAATCGAGATTGCGATAATTTAGAGTCTCAGGATCGCCTTTTTCTTTTATTAGAACACCAAATGGTACATAAGCCAATTTACCCTCAGGAATAATAATTAAACGCTTATTCTGAATCACTTCCTCGTAAGGTGCTATCATAAGCTGATAAAGCTTATGAGCAGCTGATATATAGTCCTGGTAATATTTCATACTATTACCAGAAAAATCGTTAGTTTTTAGACTTGTTCTAATGTCTGTTATGCTCCGCTCTAATTCACCTTTCCTGAGCGCCATTTTATTCATTTCGAAAAGCTTGTGACCAATAACAAAAGAGTATAAGGTAGAATCTGATAATGCATATTCAACAAGAACCTCGTCCTCCTTAAGTTCCTTTTGTAACTCATCAACTTTAATACTTGCATTGTCATATTTCAAGGCATAGTAATCTGGATGATCTGTTTCGAAACGCTTCACCATTAACTCATACTCTGCATTTTTTTCGAAAAGTGTATGACGCCATTTAGAGATGGAATCTTGTCGTGGACGAATTTCCTTCCTTTCTCTGTATATTTTATCACGATAATCAGCAATATCTTGCTTTAATTTATGCTCTAAAATCTGAAGATCTTCTGGAATACCTCCAAAAGTTTTAGCATCCATATCATTCAAATAATTACGCAAACTCGAAGCTTTAGATCGTTCTGAATAACTAAATGCTTTCTCTCTATAAATAGGATTCCCAGTTAATTCGAATAATTTGGCAGCGACTTCAATAGCTTTAGAGTAAGTCCCATTTTCACTCTTATTTAAAGCTAATTTTGATTCTTCATCTTGGAAGGCGATTCTGATTTGATCAATAATATCAACACATAATTCATAAGTATCTAATGAAAGCTTAAGGTACTTAACCTGATTAGTTCTTCCATAGAGTTTATACAGAGCTGACGCTTTATCATCAATAATATCAAAAGTAGTTAATTGACCATCAACTTGCTCAATACTTGGATTCTCATCAAGTTCTTGTCCATTGAAATCGTAAGTACTGGACATAAGAGCCTTTTGATAGAATTGTAAAGCTCTTAGATAATCTTCTTCCTTAAAATATATGCCTCCAATATTCTTAAGACAGTGCGCTGTACCTGGATGCTTTATACCAAATTTATCGAGATAAGTGTCATAAGATTTATATAAATATTCCTTTGACAATTTATTATTGCCTTGCCTAGATTGAAAAACGGCATAATTCAGGTAAAAATTTCCTAAATCAGAATTTCCTTCTCCATTAATCTTAATAGATTCCTCAATACTCAATTTTAAGTATTGATCAGCTTCAGTGTAATATCCGAGATCTTTATAACAGTTACCAATATTATTATATGTCGCTGACAAGTCTAAAACACCTCTTTCAAGTTTAATATCAAGGCCTTCTAATAAATATTTAAGAGCATTATTAAAATCCATATTTGCTTTTGCAACTAAGCCAAGATTGTTAATTATCTGAGCTCTCCATCTAGACGCAGAAGGATTCTCTTTGATAATAAACAAAGCAGCTTCATAAAATTTTTGGGCTTTTAAATTATCTTTTGAATAAAAGTATATATTCCCCATATTAACATACACAGGTGCAAGTTTCCCTGTCGACTCTCCAAAATTTTTCTTACAAATAAGCTCAGCCGAATTAAATTTTATCAATGCATCTTTAAATTTGGCCAACCTTATTAAAAGAACACCATAATTGACTTTATACCTATAAAGAAGATTATAATTTTTAATCTCACTTTCATTGACACTTCCTTCAGCTTGTTGAAAATAGAGCTCTGCTCCCTTATTATTTCTTAAGCGGAGTTCTTTTACCCCTTTATTGAATAAAATTAATAAGCTAGAATCTGCAGAAGTCGTTAAATCTGTATGAAAAGAATGAGAAGGGTTTGATGCCTTTACATGAAAAATTGATGCATTAAGCATCAAAAAGCATGAAGTGATCAGTAGAAATCGAAATATTTCTCGTTTTTTTTTCACAATAAAAAGAAATTTTAAAAGACTGTATATGTGCACAATAGACCCTATAGGGATATTCAAACCAAAAAGAAAATTAAGTGTTTTTGAAAAAAACTTTCACTTTCTGGGTTACTTTTCCCCTAAAAAGGGAATAAAGGGGTGTAAAACGAAAACAATATTCACTTTATAATTTAAATAACCATGGAAAATTTTGAAATTCTTAACTCAACTCAATTATTAGAAGTAAAAGGTGGTTCAAACGAATTGACAAATAGAGATACTGTTGACGAGTGTATCGTATAGTTTTATTTTTTTATTAATTTTCTAAATACCTTACAGCTATGACAAATTTTGATATTTTATCTACAGAGCAATTATTAGAAGTAAAAGGTGGTTCAAACGAATTGACAAATAGAGATACTGTTGACGAGTGTATCGTATAGTTTTATTTTGACAGAAATACAATGGTTCTATTTACCCAAGCACAAACTCTCACAATAAAGAATAATTAGTAAAGATTCCTGCATGGAGAAACGTCCGACTTACTGCGAGCTTGAAGAACAGCTAGCGGAGGCATTACGAAGAGCAGAAGGAGCAGAGGAATTAAAAAACTCTTTCCTTGCGAATATTTCACATGAAATACGCACGCCAATGAATGCCATTATAGGAGCTTCGGACATTTTGCGCGACGAATCATTAACTAATGAAGAACGAAATGAATTTGCTTCTATTCTGAATATTAGCAGTCGTTCACTACTCGATTTACTCAATCGAATTATAGATTTATCTCAATTGGATTCAGGCATCATGCGATTAAATGAATCCGAATTCGATCTAGAAACTGTCATCATCAGGTTATATACAATCTATGAAGACAAAATTAAAGTTCTAGAAAAAGATATTACAATTGATTATCAGATCAATTGCATTAATCCCAATATTATAATTGATGGTGAAAAGCTGGAGAAATCAATCAGCTACCTATTAGATAATGCCATTAATTTTACTCAAAAAGGAGAGATCCTACTTTCTTGTTCCTTACAAGATGATCAGAAGATTAAAATCTTTGTGAAAGATACAGGTGCGGGTATCTGTGAAAAGCAGCAGCAATCTATCTTTAAACGATTTAATCAAGTTGATAATTCATATACACGTAAACAATCGGGCGCTGGTATTGGTTTAAGTCTATGTTCACGTTATATGAAACTGATGAAAGGTTACCTAAAACTTGAGTCAGAAATTGGTAAAGGATCAACATTTCACCTTACAGTTCCCACTAAATATAAATCGGAGGAACTTGGAGTTATGGAGGCCAACTCCGAACTCCAAAACAAAAATACGCTTGTGAAATAAACTACAAGTCTAATCCTCCCTTTTAAACACCTTAGAATACAGTTCAAGCATTGAGCTGTGAATCCTTGTTTCCCTATTTTATATTTGATGAATTTCTTATCTTTAGTTTTTGAACAAGACTAAAAAAGAAATACATGCTTACCAAAAAAAAACTAGTCGTGCTTTCAGGTGCAGGAATTAGTGCCGAAAGTGGTTTAAGAACTTTCCGAGAAATGGGAGGCTTATGGGAAGAATACGATGTTATGGAAGTTGCTAGTCCGCAAGCCTGGGAAAGAGATCCAGAACTCGTTACAAGATTCTATAATGAAAGACGAAAACAACTCCTCAATTGCCAGCCCAATGATGGTCATCTGATATTAAAAGAACTAGAAGAGCATTTTGATGTTGAAATCATTACTCAAAATGTAGATGATTTACATGAAAGAGCAGGGAGTACAAAAATTCTTCATCTTCATGGTGAGTTAAAAAAAGCAAGAAGCACTGTTGATGAAAACCTAATTTATGACCTAAAAGACTGGGAATTAACAGCTGATAGTAAATGCGAAAAAGGTTCTCGACTAAGACCACATATTGTATGGTTTGGAGAAGCTGTTCCTGCCATATTAGAAGCTTCTGAAATAGTCTCTAGAGCTGATATTCTTGTGATTGTTGGTACATCGATGAATGTATACCCTGCAGCGGGTTTAATTGACTACGCAGTATCTAACTGCCCAATCTATATTATAGATCCCAATGAAATTAATATGTCTTTATATGGTAATCGAACATTCATAAAAGAAAAAGCGAGTACAGGCATAAG